>JAEWNX010000147.1 GCA_023461135.1 Pseudomonadota bacterium | reverse complement strand
TAGAGGATGGTGTCGAGCGCCACGGCCGTCTTGCCGGTTTGCCGGTCGCCGATGATCAGATCGCGCTGGCCGCGGCCGATCGGGATGAGCGCATCGATCGCCTTGATGCCCGTTTGCATCGGCTCGTGCACCGATTTGCGCGGAATGATGCCCGGCGCTTTGACGTCGACAGTCGAGCGCTTCTCGGCCTTGATCGGGCCCTTGCCGACGATCGGTTCGCCCAGCGCGTTCACGACGCGGCCGAGCAGACCCTTGCCGACCGGAACGTCGACGATCTCGCCAAGCCGCTTAACCGTGTCGCCTTCCTTGATGCCCCGGTCTTCGCCGAAGATGACGATGCCGACGTTGTCGCGCTCGAGGTTGAGCGCCATGCCTTTGCCGCCGCCCGGAAACTCGACCATCTCGCCGGCCTGCACGCTCTCCAGGCCGTAGACGCGCGCGATGCCGTCGCCGACGGAGAGCACGCGGCCGATTTCGGCCACCTTGGCTTCAGCGCCGAAGCCCTTGATCTGCTCTTTGAGGATAGCGGAGATTTCTGCGGCGCGGACGTCCATGCTTCTTTTCCTCTTAGGCGGATTTCAGTGCGAGACGCAGCGCGTCCAGCTTGGATTTGACGGAAGCGTCGAACTGGCGCGAACCGACGCGCACGACGAAGCCGCCGATCAGGCTTTCATCGACAGACGTCTCAGCTTCGACTGTGGCGCCCAGTTGCTTGCCGAGCGATTCGACGATGGCGGCTTTTTCGTCGTCCCGCAGCGGGCGAGCCGACACAATTTCGACTTGGCGGGCGCCCCGCTCCCGCGCCACCAGCGCGCGGTACGCCGCGCCGATCGCCGGCAGCTCTCCGGCGCGCCGGTTGAGGGCGGCGACGCCGATGGTTTTGCGGCCGAGTTCCGAAAGTCCGAGCTTGGCTGCAACCGCGGTAAGGGCCTGCGCCTTCACTTCCGGCTCGATCAAGGGCGAACGGGCGGCCGCGCGCAGTTCGGCGCTCTCGCGCCAAGCGGCCGCGAACTTCCCGAAATCCTGCTCGACCGCGTCTAACTGCTTGGCGTCCTTGGCCAAATCAAACACGGCCTGCGCATAACGTTGCGCCGCTTCGGAAGCTTCGCCGTCGAAGGTCTCTGCCACGTCTGTCCCGCTGCTTCCGCTGCTGGCGGTCCCGTGGACCGTCCGCTGCTTGGAGTTGCGCCGCTTGGGGAAAACCCAAACGCCAACCCGCCGCCGCGAACGCTGGGCGCGGGGCTGTTGACGCGCGCGCGGAGTAACAGGTGCGTTCTGGCTTGACAACCGGCCCCCAGGCCTGCGGATCAGCGACAAAAGAGCCTGATTAGGCTGGGGGAAACGCCAATATGACCGACGCCGCCGCGCCTGCGCAAACCAGGCATGACGTACCGCCTGCCAAGATGCGCCTGGTGGTGGTCGCGTCCGCGGCCGGGACGATGTTCGAGTGGTACGATTTCTTCGTCTACGGCGCCCTCGCCTCGGTCATCGCGCCGCTGTTTTTCGCCGGCCTTCCCGACGCTCAGGCCTTCGTTTTCACGCTGCTGACCTTCGGCGTCGGCTTTGTGGTGCGCCCGCTCGGCGCGATCGTGTTCGGCAAGATGGGCGACTCGATCGGCCGCAAGGCCACTTTTCTCGTCACCATCAGCATCATGGGTCTGGCGACTTTCGCCATCGGCCTTCTGCCTACGGCAACCATGACTTGGGCCGAGTACTTCACCGGTCACTGGATCACCGAACCGGGCATTGAAAGCGGCGACATCGGAACCGGCGCTGCGATCCTCCTGGTGACGATGCGCGTTTTGCAAGGCTTCGCGCTCGGCGGCGAATATGGCGGCGCCGCCATCTATGTCGCCGAGCACGCGCATCCGAAAAAGCGCGGCGCATCGACCGGCTGGATTCAAACCTCGGCTGCGTTCGGCCTGGGCGGCGCACTGCTCGTCGTGCTGATCTCGCGCGCGCTCCTGGGAGAAGATGCGTTCAAGGCATGGGGCTGGCGCATCCCATTCCTGATTTCCGTTGTCTTGCTCGTCATCTCGGTTTGGATTCGCCTGCAGCTCGAAGAGAGCCCCGCGTTCCAGAAGCTGAAAGACGAAGGCCGGGTGTCCAAGCGCGCCTACGCCGAGAGCTTTCTCGACTGGCGCAATCTGAAGATCGTGCTGTTGGTTTTCTTCTCCATCACCATGGCGCAAGGCGTCGTCTGGTACACCGGCTTCTTCTACACTCAGTTCTACATCGAGCGGATCTTGAAGATCGATTCGCAGACGGTGAACGTCATCATGATCGCTGGCGTCATTCTCTCGGCGCCGCTCTACGTTTTCTTCGCCTGGCTCTCCGATTTCGTCGGCCGCAAGTACGTGATGCTGTTCGGCATCGTGATGATGCTCGCGCTCTATTTCCCCGGCTTCCACTACATCACGCAGTCCGGCAATCCTCCGCTCGCGCATGCGCTTGAGACGGTGCCCGTCACGGTGATTGCCGATCCCGCCGACTGCACCTTCCAGCTCGATCTCACCGGCGGCGCGCAGCAATTCTCCAGCTCTTGCGACATCGCCAAGGGTTCGCTGACCAATGCAGGCGTCGCCTATACGACAGAGGCCGGGCCGGCCGGGTCGCTCGCGCGCATCCGCGTGGGCGACCGGGAGCTCGAGAGCGTCAGCGCCGCGGGCCAGAGCATTTCCGAAATCCGCGCGACGCGGACGGCGTTCGAGGCGCGGCTCCGCCCCGTGCTCGACGCGGCCGGCTATCCCGCCCATTCGCCGGGCGCCATGCAGGGCTGGAGCTGGTCCGAGATCGTCCGCGTCTTCAGCGAGAAGATCGGCGTCTTCTTCATCCTGGCGCTCTTCGTGATCGCCGCAACCGCACTTTACGGCCCACAAGCGGCGGCGCTGGTCGAGCTTTTCCCAACCCGCATTCGCTACACCGCGCTCTCGGTGCCGTATCACATCGGCGTCGGCTGGTTCGGCGGACTGCTCCCCGCCATCGTGTTCGCCATCAATACGACAACCGGCTCCCTCTATGCCGGCCTTTGGTATCCCGTCATTGCCACAACGATCAGCGCGCTTGTCGCCTTCTTCTTCCTCCCTGAGACGAAGGATCGGGACATCCACGCCTGAGCGCAATTGTCGAGGATCGGTTTGTCGGGCATCGGAGCGGCGGCGTCCGTAAACCGATAGCCGATCGCGGAGCCCGCTATAGTTTTCACGCATTCACCAGCTTTCTGAACGAGAGCTTAAACTCGCCCGTGTAGTCTTGCGTACATGACGGCGATCCCCCACGCCGCCGAGGCCCTCACCAGCGCCCTTGACCGCTTCGGTCACGCTTCCTCACGCGTGCTCGGAGCGGTCACTGGCGTTGACGAGGCCGATCTCGGCGCAGCGCTCGTCGATATGTCGGCGGCGAAGGCGCAGCTTCAGGCTGGCGTCGCCGTCATCCGCTTCTCCGACGAGATGTGGCGCGCGCTCGTGGAAATCGTCCAAGAGCCACGGCGCTAACCTTGCGCGGCCGTTCCACCGGTCAGCCTTCGCTGGCGGGGCGCGATTAGTTCAAGACACCATCTAGGCGCCCTTCCCGCGTCCACCCCAATCCCCTACATCGGGCCGAAGTCCAGGGGATTGCCGACGGATGGATTGGGATATCACGCCGCTCTTGTCGGACCCGACTGCGTGGGCCGCCCTCATCACGCTCATCGTGATGGAGGTCGTGCTCGGCATCGACAACCTCATCTTCATCTCGATCCTCACCAACAAGCTGCCTGAGCATCAGCGCGGCCGCGCGCGCCGCATCGGCATCGGCCTCGCGCTCGGCATGCGCCTCGTCCTGTTGTCGACGATCGCCTTCATCGTCGGCCTTACCGCGCCGGTGTTCGATCTCGGCATTTCCGGCCCCCTCGATCCGCACGGGGCCCCGACATTTGAAACCGCGTTATCCTGGCGCGACCTCATCCTCATCGCCGGCGGCCTCTTCCTGGTCTGGAAGGCGACCAAGGAGATCCACCACAACGTCGATCCCGTGCCGACCGAAGACGTGTTCGACAAGAAGCGCGCGGCCGCCATGAATTTCGGCGCGGCGATCTTCCAGATCATCCTTCTCGATCTCGTCTTCTCGATCGACTCCATCCTTACCGCGGTCGGCATGACCGATCACGTGCCGATCATGTTCGTCGCGGTGATCGTCGCCGTGACCGTGATGCTGCTGGCTGCAAATCCGGTGGCCGACTTCATCCATAAGAACCCCACCATCGTCATGCTGGCGCTCGGCTTCCTCCTGATGATCGGCGTCGTGCTGATCGCGGAAGGCTTCGGCGTGCACGTGCCGAAAGGCTACATCTACGCGGCGATGGCGTTCTCGGCGCTGGTGGAGGGGCTCAATATGATGTCCCGCAATGCCGCCAAAAAGCGCAAGCAGGCTACACCGCCACAGCCGCAGAACCCGGCCTGAAGGAGATGACAATGCGCAAACTGGTCTTCGCCTCCGCGCTGGCGCTCGCCGCGTGCACGACAGCGCCGTCATCAGTCACGACGGACACGCTCACCGCCGCGGACGCGGCCACCACGCTCGCCGTCGGCGAAAGCATCACGCAGGTCGTCTCAACGCGGGGCCCCAGCGCGGAAGGCGCTGACCCCGTCGTGTCGCTGACGCTCCGTCACGCCGACGGCCGCACGCTTGCCTTCCAGCAAGGCAATCACACCAACAATGATCT
>JAEWNX010000146.1 GCA_023461135.1 Pseudomonadota bacterium | reverse complement strand
GGGCAAAATGACGGTCACGGGCAATCTGCGCGACGTGATGAAGGAGTCGATCTCGGCCGCCTCGTCCTACGTCCGCTCGCGCTCGCTTGCATTCGGCGTGAAGCCGCCCGTGTTCCGCACGCGCGATATCCACGTGCACGTGCCGGAAGGCGCAACGCCGAAGGACGGCCCGTCCGCGGGCGTGGCGATGGCGACGGCGATCGTCTCGGTGATGACGCAGAACCCCATCCGCAAGGATATCGCCATGACCGGCGAGATCACGCTGCGCGGACGCGTGCTGCCGATCGGCGGCCTGAAGGAAAAGCTGCTCGCCGCGTTGCGCGGCGGCATCAAGACGGTGCTGATCCCGCAGGACAACGAGAAGGATCTTGAAGACATCCCCGACAACGTGAAGCAAGGTCTCCAGATCATCCCCGTGTCCACCGTCGACGAGGTGCTCGCCAAGGCGCTCACACGCCCGCTCACGCCGGTCGAGTGGACCGACGAGGAGGAACTCGCCGAGAACCGCAAGACGGATGGCGGAACCGATCTCGAAGGCGTGCGCCCCCACTAGGGCGCACGTTTTCGCACGCGCAACAATGCCGTACAAAACGGCGCAAAAGCTTGCGCCGCCGCGCGAATTGCCCCTAGCGTCGCCCCGATAGCGCCGGGAACGGCTGTGAACGGGGGTTCAAAATGAACAAGGCGGAATTGGTCGCGGACGTCGCAGAGCGCATGAGCGACTCCAAGATGAAAGCCGAAGAGGCGGTCAACGCGGTGTTTGACGCGATCACGTCGGCGCTGAAGCGTGGCGAGGACATCCGTCTGCCGAGCTTTGGCGTGTTCGATGTGAAGGACACCGCGCAGCGCACCGCGCGCAATCCGCAGACCAAAGAAGAGGTTATCGTGCCCGCCGGCAAGAAAGTGCGTTTCAAACCCGGGAAGGCGCTAAAGGAATCGCTGAAGTGAGGGCGGCGCTGAAAACCACGGAGGGCGGCCGGTCGGCCGCCCTTTTCATTTGCGCTGCGCTCGTGTAGCTCGCCGAGACGAGAGGACGAAATGCTCGCGCGAATCTATCAGCCGCCGAAGAACGCCATGCAGTCCGGCAAGGCTCTGGCCAAAGTCTGGCGGCTTGAGTTCGAACCGGCGCGGGCGCTGCGTCCCGACGCGCTGATGGGCTGGATCAGCTCCGCCGACACCAAAGGCCAAGTGCGTTTGGACTTCGACACGAAAGAGGCCGCGATTCAGTTCGCGCGCGAAAACAGCATCCCGCATCAGGTGATCGACCCGCCCGAAGTGAAGCGTCACATCAAGTCGTACAGCGACAATTTCGCGTTCCGCAGAAGAGAGCCCTGGTCGCACTGAGGGCCCGGGGACGAGGGACGCGGGCCGGGCGTTTGCACGCGTCTCGTCTTGACTAGTCCCTTGTCCCTCATCCCTAGTCCCGAGCCGCGACCCCATAGCTCAACTGGATAGAGCACCCGCCTTCTAAGCGGGCGGTTGTAGGTTCGAGTCCTACTGGGGTCGCCATGCTCACGCGAGCCGCGCGAAGCCTTGCTCAAGGTCCGCTATAAGATCGTCCGGGTGTTCGAGGCCGATCGAAAGACGCAGCAGCGCGCCCTCTGCGGGCGGCTTTGTGACCGCGCGGCGGATGTCCTTGCCGGACGGGACGATCAGGCTTTCGTAGCCGCCCCAGGAAAAGCCCATGGCGAAGATCGAGAAGCCTTCCAGCATCGCCTTCACGCGCGCGTCGGGCGTGGGATTGAGTTGGAACGAAAACACGCCGGATGCGCCGGTGAAGTCGCGTTTCCTGATGGCGTGGGCGGGATGCGACGCAAGCGCGGGGTGAACCACGCGCGCGACTTCCGGCCGCTTCTCCAGCCATTGGGCGACCTTCAAAGCCGAGAGGCTTTGGCGTTCCAGCCGGACGCTCAGCGTCCGCAGACCGCGCAGCAAGAGATAGCAATCGTCGGGCGAGGCGAAGAGGCCGAGCTGCCTATTGGTCGCACTGACGCGTTCGGCCCATTCCGGCGTGCTGCCCAGAACCGCGCCGACAAAAGCATCGGCGTGCCCCGATTGGTATTTGGTGAGCGCCTGTACGGAGATGTCGACGCCGCGATCGAACGGCTTGAAATACGCCTGCAGACCATGTGTTGTCGAGGACGACCGGGATGTTCCGCGCGCGGGCGGCGGACGCAATCGCCGGCGTATCCACCACCTCGAACGTGTGCGTGCCCGGCGATTCCAGAAAAATTCCGCACGTTTCGTCGGTGATGAGATCGGCAATGCCTGCGCCGATGCGCGGATCGATGTAGCGCGTCTTGACGCCGAAGCGCTTCAGCGCGGTCTCGCAGAAGCGGCGCGTCGGCGCATAGAGCGCGTCGGTCACCAGGATTTCACGGCCGGACTTGGCGATTGTCATCAGCGCCAGCGTGCAGGCGGAGAGACCGGAAGGCGTAAGCGTTGCCCCAGCGCCTCCTTCGATGGCGACAAGCGCCTCGCGCAGCGCCTCTTGCACGGCCATGCCGTCGATGCCGTACGTTTTTTTCGACGCGCCATAGAGATCGTCAGTGTCGTCGATCAGCAGCGTCGTGGCGCGCTGGACAGGCGGGTTGACGGCGCCTTCCGAGCGGGTGCGGTCGCGGCCGGCGTGGGCGAGGCGCGTTTCGAAACGCAGTTTGCTGAAGTCGAGCGGCGGCCGCGCCATCAGGCGCCCGTCACGATAGCGGTGTCGTCGCGTGCGCCCCATTCGGCCCAGGCGCCGTCGTACACGGCGGCGTCCCAACGGCCGAGCCGCGCAAGCGCAAGCGCGATAACAGCGGCGGTGATGCCCGAGCCGCAGGAGCAGACGGCAGGCTGTGTCGTGTCGGCGCCGGCGCCGCTGAAGATGCGCTGCAGTTCCTCGCGCGAGCGCAGCATGCCGCTTTCATCGACGAGCGCGCCGGACGGGATGCTTCTGGCGCCGGGCATGTGGCCGCTTTTCAAGCCGGGCCGCGGCTCTGGCGCTTCGCCGCGGAAGCGTGGGGCAGGCCGAGCGTCAAAGACTGGCGTTTTGCCGCCGGCGACGATGCGTTGCATGTCGGAAAGATCGCGCACGAGATCAGTGCGCATGCGCGCGGTGAAGTGGCGTTCCTTCAGCGGCCGCGGCGGGCCTTCCTCGATCGGGTAGCCGCCGCGTTCCCAGGCGGGGAAGCCGCCGTCGAGCACGGCGACGTCGTCGTGGCCCATCGCGCGGAACGTCCACCACACCCGCGCGGAGGAGAAAATGCCCTGGTTGTCGTAGACGACGATGCGCAAGCCGTCGCCGACGCCGAGTTTGCGCATGCGCGAAGCGAACACCTCCGGGCGCGGCAGCATGTGCGGCAAATCCGTATCGTGATCGGCGATATCGTCGATGTCGAAGAAGACGGCGCCGGGGATGCGCCGCTCGGCGTAGAGCGCTTTGGCGTTGCGCGGATCGTTGGGCAGAAACCAGCTCGCGTCGATCACGCGGATGTCAGGCGCATCGAGCCGCTCGGCGAGCCAGGCGCAGGAGACGATCGGATCGGCGGGATTTGTCATAAACGAACGCTAAACCCGTGGGACGTGGGCTTCAACTGAAACGGCGCGGCCCCATTCACGCCAGATTCAGGCCGATGATCCGAAGGCTCGGATCAGGCGTACGGGGGAAAAGGAGGTCGCGATGAGATCCTTGTCCCTGGCGGCCCTGGCCGCTCTGTGTTTGTCGACGGCCGCCACGGCCTCGCCCAGCGATTCGGGGCGGCTTGTGTTCGATGTCACGCGCAACGGCCAGCCATTCGGACAGCATAGTATCACCGTTTCCGGCGTGGGGGATTCGCTGCGCGCCGTTAGCCGCGTGGCGCTGCGCGCCAGCGCCGGACCGATCACCGTGTTTCGGCTAGAGCAGACATGCTCGGAGACGTGGAGCGACGGCGTGCTCGCGGGGCTGAATTGTTCGACGCTGAAGGATGGGCGGCGCATCCAGGTGCGCGGGGCGTTGCAGAACGGGCGGTTGCACGTAACGGGCGCCGAGGGCGAAAACACGTTTCCGCTCGGCGCTTTTCCCACCTCGTGGTGGACACGGCCCCCGGCGGGGACGATGACGCTCATCGACACGCAGACAGGCGAGCCGATGCGCGTGCGCGTGACCAATGTCGGCCGCGAGACCATCGATGTCGAAGGACAGCGAATCCAAGCGGATCGTGTTCGCGTGCAAGGCACGCTCACCGTCGACCTTTGGTACGATGCGCAGGGCCGTTGGGTCGGGTGCGAGTTCACGGCTCGCGGCCAACGCGTCGAGTACCGGCTCACGACGGCGTTGAGTTCGGCGCCGGCTTAGGCGGGCTTGGCGAGTTCGAGTTGAACGACGTCGGTGCGGCCGGTGCGGAAGCCGGCTTCACAATAGCTCAGATAGAACAGCCAAAGCTGCTTGAAGCGTTCATCGAAGCCCATGGCGCGGATGTCGTTCCATTTGGCTCGGAAGCGGCGCGCCCATTCGGCGAGCGTTTCGGCGTAGGATTGGCCGAACGCTTCGACTTTGCGCCAAGCGAGACCGGCGTTTGCAGTTTCCTGCTTCAGGCGCTCGAGGCTGACGAGCATGCCGCCTGGGAAGACGTAACGCTGAATGAAGTCGGCGCGCTTGCGGTACTTCTCGAAGAGATTGTCCTGGATCGTGATGATCTGCAGTCCCGCGCGGCCGCCGGGCTTCAGTACGTCGGCAATCTTCTTGAAGTAGGCGGGCCAGTATTCCTCGCCGACCGCCTCGAACATCTCGATCGAGGCGACCTTGTCGAACTGGCCTTCGACATCGCGATAGTCTTGGCGGCGGATTTCGACGCGATCGGCGAGGCCCGCTTTGGCCATGCGCTCGCGGGCGAAGCTGAACTGTTCGTCGCTGATCGTGATGCCGGTGACGCGTACGCCGTATTCGCGCGCCGCGAACTCGGCGAAACCGCCCCAGCCGCAGCCGATTTCGAGGACGTGCTCGCCGGGCTTGAGGTCGAGGTGTTCTGCGAGCGCGCGGTATTTAGCTTGCTGGGCGCTCTCCAGATCGCGGACGTGCTTGTCGAAGCGCCCTGAGGAGTAGGTCATCGAGCGGTCGAGCCAGGCTTCGTAGAAACGGTTGCCCAGATCGTAGTGTGCAAGGATGTTGCGGCGCGAGCCGGTGCGCGTGTTGGCGTTCGTGGCATGGCGAAGCCAGTTGAGCGCCTTGCCGAAGATGGAGCCTTCGAGCAAACGCGTGAAACGTTCGACGTTGTTAGCGAGCAGCGTGAGGAGCGCGGCGAGGTCGTCGCTTTCCCATTCGCCGGCCATGAGGCCTTCGGCGAAGCCGATGTCGCCGTTTTTCAGCACACGGCGGGCGAAGCGCCAGTCGGCGACTTTGAGCGACGCCTCGGGGCCCATGCCGTCGCCGAAGCGGAGGCGCTTTCCATCCGGCGCCGTGATCAGGATTGAACCGCCGCGCACTTGGAGCAAAGCAAACAGAATGGCTTTGGCGCTCGCCGGCGCGCGGAGCTGGCCGACGAGGCTGGCGGAGGCGGGCTGCGTGGGAGCGGCCGTGTCCTGCATGGCGTCAATGTAATGCGGCATGGGTGTCCGTAGAAGGCCAGGCGCGGCGATCCGGTTCCCCTGCCGCTAGTCCTTCGTACGCGCCTCACGGTCCCGCAGATGAATCTCCAGCATCAGCGCGTCGCGCAGCCAGCGGCCGTGCGCAGCAATGGTGGCGACGGAAAAGCCATACCAGCCGGCGCGCCAAAGGCCGCGGCGGAGGTACTGGTTCAGGAAATAAAAGGGGTAGCCGAAGAGAAGGCGGAGCTGGACGAGCCAGAGCGGCTTCAGTTTGGAGTCGCGTGAACTGGACGAGGCGTGGCGGGTGAATTTGGTTTCGAGCTGTTCGAGGCCCGTGAAGGAGCGGTGCAGGAGCCGTCCGCGCAGGTGGCCGACTTGCACGCCGGCGGGCACTTTGAACTGGTCGTCCATCGCATGATCGGGAATGCGGATGGCGCGCCGGTCGTAGAGCTTGCGGCGATCGACGAGATTGTAGTTCATCCACGGTTTGCCGACGGGCGGGGCGGTGGCCATCAGCATTTGGTAGATCGGCGCCGGCGGGGCGCCGTTGGCGAAGAGCGCGCGGATTTCCTCGGCCAGTTCGGGCGTGACCATTTCGTCGGCGTCGAGATCCAGGAGCCAGTCGTGGGTGCAGGCGTCTTCAGCGATGCGCTTCTGCTTGCCCCAGCCGTGCCATTGCTCGCGGATGACGCGGGCGCCGAGTTCTTCGGCGATGGCGATGGTCTTGTCGGTGGAGCCGCTATCCACCAGCACCACTTCGCGCGCGACCTGCTGGGCGGCGCGGATCACTTCGCCGATCAGCCGCTCCTCGTTCTTGGTGCGGATGTAGGCGGAGATCGGGGGTGTGGCGGATGGCTCGGTCACTGCGCCCTTACAGGGACAAGAGCGGGCGAAAAGCAAGCGCCCAGGAGGCGTGCGCACGCGCCCACGCGGAGCGGGGCTCGGCGCGGCAGGTTGAATGGCGGAAGCTGCGGGGATTACGAGCTGTCGGACAGCGCCGGCGGGGATGCCGGCGCTGCGTGGAGCGCGAAGACAGGCGCGATCCCTGACCAGGTGCGCCAGAGACGGGTGAGGCCGCGGCGGAGGCGTCGCGCAAGCGGGGCGGCGTGGGCGTCGAGGTTGCGGAGCACGTCCATGAGCTTCGCTAGCCAGGTGCGCAGATCGTTGCTTCTGAGCTTGCGGCGCAGGCGAGACCCCAGGACGGAGAGCAGAATGTGCGGGCGATGGAGGTCGCGGCCGCGTCGCCAATAGATGATGCGCTTTCGGCGGCGAAGACGGGCAAGCTGGGCGGCGCGGGCAATGAGGAGCTTGCTGACGAAGCTCGTAAGCCGCGGGAGCGAGATGAGACCGTAACGCTGCTGGAGGTGACGCAAAGCCAGTGCGCGTTCGTCAAACAGCATCGCCGCGATCCAGGACAGCAGCGCGAGCGTCCAGAGGGCGAGCCTTTGGAGGCGGTGCTGGTTGAGGATGGGGCGATGTGAGTGCATGAGGCGCAGTATGGGGGCGATGCAGGCCGGTCGGATTTGTTTTTGCGATTTTGTTTGGAGTCAGTGTGTTGTGCGCGAAAAAGCGTGGATAGAGGCATGCTGTATCCCCCATTGCCCCTTTCCTCTGGGAGTAGGGGAGATCGCCATAGGAAGGCGCAGAGCGATGACTGAAGCGCGGTACAACAGCATTGGCGGCGGGTATGCGCAGCGGCGACGGCCTGATCCGCGCATTGCGGCGATGATTGATGCGGCGCTGGGGGATGCGCGGAGTGTTGTGAATGTGGGCGCGGGGACGGGGTCGTATGAGCCGGCGGATCGTGTTGTGCAGGCGGTGGAGCCGTCCGAGGTGATGATTGCGCAGCGCGCGAAGGATGCGGCGCCTTGCGTGCAGGCTTCGGCGGAGGATTTGCCGTTTGCGGATGCGTCGTTCGACGCGGCGATGGCAAGTTTGACCATTCATCATTGGTCGAATTGGCGGAAGGGCCTGCGGGAGATGCGGCGGGTGGCGCGGCGGCGCGTTGTGCTGCTGACGTTCGATGTCGAGACGCCGGAGTTTTGGCTGACGCGGGATTATTTTCCGGCGCTGAGCGCGCTCGATCGGGAGATCATGCCGCGGCTTGATGCGATGGCGGAGGCATTGGGCGCGTTTCGCGCGGCGCCTGTGCCGATCCCGCATGATTGTGTGGATGGTTTTCTCGGCGCCTATTGGCGCAGGCCTGAGGTTTATCTCGATCCGGTCGCGCGCGGCTCCATGTCGTCGTTTGCGCGGATCGATGCGGAGGATGGGCTGCAGCGGCTGGCGCGGGATGTCGAAAGCGGCGCTTGGGCGGAGCGTTATGGCGATTTGCTCGCGCTTGATGCGCTCGATGTTGGGTATCGGTTATTGGTTTGGGATTTGTGACGCGCTAGCCGCTCCGCGCCAGTTCAGCGGCTTCTTCGTAGCCGAACAGTCTCAGTACCAAGCGGATGGCCTGGCCGCGTTCGGTTTTGAGTTCGGGATCGCGTTCGATGGCGAGGCGGGCTTCCTTGTCGGCTTGGCCGAGCAGGTCGGCGTGGGCTTCGGGCGAGACGAGGCGGAAGGGTGGGAGGCCCGACTGTTGTGTGCCGAGCATGTCGCCGGCGCCGCGGAGTTTGTAGTCGAGTTCGGAGATGGCGAAGCCGTCGTCGGTGCGGCGGAAGGCGTCGATGCGTTGTTTGGCGGTTTCGCCGAGCGGGGGTTTCCAGAGGAGAACGCACGAGCCGCGCTTGTCGCCGCGGCCGACGCGGCCGCGGAGCTGGTGCAGTTGCGCGAGGCCGAAGCGTTCGGCGTGTTCGATCACCATGATGGTGGCTTCGGGCACGTTGACGCCGACTTCGATGACCGTGGTGGCGACGAGGAGGAATGACTCCCCGGAACGGAAGCGCTCCATGGCGGCTTCGCGTGCGGTCGGCGGCATTTTGCCGTGCACGAGTTCGACGCCTTTGCCGAAATAGGTTTTCAGTTCTTCGAAGCGATCTGTGACGGCGGCGAGATCGACCGCTTCGCTTTCTTCGATCAGCGGACAGACCCAATAAGCGCGCTCGCCTTTTCCGCGCGCGTCATCGATGGCTTTGACGACATCGTCGGCGCGGCTGATGGGCATGGCGGCGGTGGCGATGGGCTGGCGGCCGGGTGGCTTTTCGTCGAGCACGGACAGGTCCATGTCGCCGTGGATGGAGAGCGCGAGCGTGCGCGGGATCGGCGTGGCGCTCATGACCAGCACGTGCGGCGCGAATCCCTTGGCGACCATGCGCATCCGGTCGGAGACGCCGAAGCGGTGCTGCTCGTCGATGACGATGAGGCCGAGATCGTTAAACGTCACTTCTTCCTGGAAGAGCGCGTGCGTGCCGATGACGACGTGGAGCTCGCCGCTGGCGAGGCGGGAGAGGATGTCTTTGCGCACCGCGCCTTTATCGCGGCCGGTGAGCACGGCCATGGAAATGCCGGCAGCCGCGAGGAGGGGCTCGAGCGTGGCGCCGTGCTGGCGCGCGAGGATGTCGGTGGGCGCCATGAGCGCGCTTTGCAGGCCAGCTTCCGTGGCGCGCGCCATGGCGAGGGCGGCGACGAGCGTTTTGCCGGAGCCGACGTCGCCTTGCAGCAGGCGCAGCATCGGCGCGGGCTCGGCCATGTCGGCGTAGATTTCCTTTGTAGCGCGCTGCTGTGCGCCGGTGAGTTCATAGGGCAGTGAGGCGATGATCTTGTTGGCGCGTGAGCCGTCGCCGGTGACAGAGCGGCCTGGTTCTTTGCGGCGGAGCGCGCGGCGCAGACGCAGTGCGCATTGGCGCGCGAAGAGTTCGTCATAGGCGAGACGCGTGCGGAAGGGGCTCTCGGGCGCGACGTCTTCTGGTGACGTGGGCCGGTGAATCTGTTCGAGCGAGGTGCGGAAGTCGGGCCAGTCGTGTGCCCTCACCGTTGTGGCTTCTAGCCACTCGGGCGCATCGGGGACCGTGTCGAGCGCGCCGAGGATTGCGCGCTGCAGTGTGCGGCCGATGAGGCCTTGCGTGAGCGGATAGATCGGCTCGACCGGCGGCGGTGCGTCGCCCTTCTCCGGATCGACGACGTGATCGGGATGCAGCATTTGCCGCATGCCCTCGTACATCGTGATCGTGCCCGAGACGATGCGCGTCTGGCCGATGGGCCACATGCGCTCGAACATCTCTGCAGCGCCGCGGAAGTACGCGATGGTGAGAAAGCCGGTTTCATCGCGCAGGCGGATGCGGTGAGGCAGCACTTTGCCGCCGATGCGGCGGCCGGTCAGATGGCCGTCGACTTCCGCTTCGATGGTGGCGATGTCGCCTTCGTTGGTCTCGCCGATGGGAACGCGCAGGCGCCGGTCGATGGCGGCGTTGGGCGGCAGGAACACCAGGTCGCGCACGAGCTTTCCGCCGGCGACCTTGGCGATGAGGTCCATCGTGTCCTTCTTGGCGCCCTTGGGCGCGCGGGCGTCCGTGAGCAGCGCCGCGGCCACAGCGTCTGAGGAATTTGCGGGCGGGGCGCTTGGGTCGTTCATTCGGCCTCTGGCGGCGCTGACAGGGCCGCCCATATGGGTTATAGCGCGGCCCCTTCGGATTTGGCCCGCACCTCCACTCCATGGACGACCGCCGCAAGAAGCTGAAATTCCGCGCGTGGCGGCGGGGATTCCGGGAGATCGATCTGATTCTGGGCAGATTCGCCGACCGGCGCCTCGCTGACCTCGACGATGCGGGGCTGGATGCGTTCGAGGCGTTGCTCGAGGCGCCCGACCAGGACGTCTATCTGTGGATCACGGAGGAGGTTGCCGCGCCTCCTCAATATGACACGCCAACCCTCGCGCTCATCCGCGCGTTTCGTTTCGAGTTGAACACGGACTGATGAAAGACCCTGCGCTGAACCCACGCCTCACGGAAACGCTGGCGAAGTCGAAGGACGCGCTGGTGGTATCCGGCGCGCCCGAGGGCGTGGACGCCGCGGCGCTGGCGGAAGCCGCGCGCTTACGCGGCGGCGTGACGCTGTTCGTGGCGCGCGATGAGACGCGGGCCTCGCAGTTCGAAGCGGCGGCGCGATTCTTTGCGCCGGACCTGGCGACGTTGCGTCTGCCGGCGTGGGACACGCTGCCCTACGACCGGATTTCGCCGGCGCCGGCGGTGGCGGTGCAGCGTTGCGCGGCGCTGGCG
>JAEWNX010000145.1 GCA_023461135.1 Pseudomonadota bacterium | reverse complement strand
GGGTCCCCGCCCCCTAGCCCCCCACCCGGGCCCGCAGGCGCGCCGAACGCAGCATTGGCGGTCTGGCCATTGGCGTCATCCTCGGTCTCGGCATCGCGGCGGCGTTCGCGCCGGATGCGCGCAGCGCTGCTGCACTTTCCGCGACAATGCCGTTCGCCGCCATGCGGCGCGCCGGCGTGCCCGCGGCCAGCGCCGGGGGGACGCGCGCCGCGCACCGCGCCGGCGTCTTCTCGGAAACCATCGTGCTCGTCGGCGCCACGGACGCTGCCGAACGCGTCGCCGCGCGCGTCACTAAATCCGGCGAAGCACGTGTCATCGCGGTCGTCGAAGCTCGCCTGCAGCGCGCGCCTCACGCCGTCGGCGCAACGCCGGTCGGCGGCAATATCGACGACCTGTTCGCCTGGGAAGGGCTGCCGCACGTCGACCGCATCGTCATCACCGTGACGCAAAAGGCCGAAACGCGCGTCAAAGACATCATCCAGCGCCTGCGCGTCATCCCAAATCGCGTCGATCTCCTGCTGGATGTCGACACGCTCGCCGTGCGCGGCCGCGGAGCCAACCGCTTTGCGGGGGCGGCGCTCGCCTGCGTTTCCGGCCGCCCGCACAACCATACGCGCGCGCTGATCAAACGCGCGCAGGACCTCGTGCTCGCCTCGCTGCTGCTGGTCGCGTTCGCGCTGCCGATGCTCGTCATCGCGCTCGCCGTGAAGCTCGATAGCCGCGGCCCGGTCCTCTACCGCCAGCGCCGCCACGGCTTCAACAACCGCGTCATCACGCTGCTGAAATTCCGCAGCATGCGCCACGATCCGGATGCGCCGCTGCGCCAGGTCTGCCCGAACGATCCGCGCATCACCCGCATCGGCGCCTTCCTGCGCCGCACCAGCCTCGACGAACTGCCGCAGCTCTACAACGTGCTCAAAGGAGACATGAGCCTCGTCGGCCCGCGTCCGCACGCGGTCGGCATGAAGGCCGCCGAACGCGACCTGCAGGACATCATGGCCGAGTACGCGCACCGCCATCGCGTGAAGCCGGGCATCACCGGCTGGGCGCAAGTGAACGGCTCGCGCGGCCCCATCGAGACGCCCGCCGCCGTGCGCCGCCGTGTGCGCTACGATCTCGAATACGTCGCGCGCGCTTCGCTCTGGCTCGACCTGCAAATTCTCCTGCGCACAGCGTCAGTCCTGTTCGGCGACGACAAGGCCACCCGGTGAAGGTCGGCCGCGCCCTCTCCCTGGCGCCCTTGCAGATCGCGCAGGCCCTGGTCGGGCTCGGCGCGATCGCCGCGTTCACGCGCCTGATGAGCGCCGAAGAGTTCGGCCAGTATGCGATCGCGCTTTCGGCCTCGATGCTCGCGCATACGCTACTATTCACCTGGGCCGAAGCGGCGGCGTTCCGTTTCCTGCCGGCTGCGCGTGCTGAGGGGCGGCTCGCGGATCATTTCGCCACTCTGCTGACGCTGGCGCTTGGCCTCTGCGTCGCCGTGCTTATCGCCACCGCCGCACTGCTGAGCTTTTTCGGCCTCGCCGACAACCTGCTCGCGCTCTGCATTTTCGCTGCGGGCGCGGCTGTCCTGCGCTTCATCATACGCATCGCGCGCGAAAGTGATCGCGCCGCGCTGGACGTCGGCCGCTACGCTGCTTTCGAGACGGCTTACCTCCTCATCGGCTTTGCCCTCGGCGTCGCGCTCCTGGTGCGCTTCGACCTCGGCGCCGCCGCGCCCTTCGGCGGCCTCCTGCTCGCGGGCGTCCTCGTTCTCTTCATCGACGCGCCGCGTCTCTTCAGCGAAGCACAGGGTGGCGCAGCTTCAGCCAACCGAGCGGCTTCCTACGCCTCCTACGGCGCGCCGCTCGCGCTCGCGCTCGCCATCGACCTCGGCGTGCAAACCGTCGCGCGCGTCATCCTCGCGGCCCAAGCCGGCGCGAGCGAAGTCGGCGCCTACGCCGCCGCCTTCGGGCTCGCGCGTCCGCTCGATTTGCTCTTCATAGCAGCCGGCGCCGCGATGTCGCCGCTTCTTCTCGCCGCGTACGAAGAGAAAGGCGCGAGCGCCGTGCGCGAACCGGCGCGCAACGGCGTCACGCTGATGGCCGCCATCGCGTTCCCCGCGGCGCTCGGCCTTGCCTTCGTCGCCGCGCCGCTCAGCGCTCTGCTCGTGGGCGAAGCGCTCAGCGCCGAAGCAGCGCGCGCGCTGCCTTGGCTCGCGGTCGCTGCTCTCGCGAGCGGCTTCAACCTCTATTATCTCTCCGAAGCTTTCCAACTCACGCGCCGCACTGGCGTGCGCGCGCTGGTCATGCTGATCCCGGGCGCTGTGCAACTCACCCTCACCGCAACGCTCTCGGCCACACACGGCGCGACTGGCGCCGCGATCGCCGCGGCTGCCGGCGCCGGCATCGGCAGTCTCGTCCTCATTCTCGCCGGCCGCGGCCTGCTCACTCTGCCGCTTCCGCTCGCCGCACTCGCACGCGCCGCCGCTGCAACAGCGATCATGGCCATCGCCCTCGTCGTCACGCCCGGTGATCTGGCCCTCCAAGTCACCATCGGCGTCGCCACGTACGCGCTCGCCGCCTTCGCCCTGAACGTCGCCGACATCCGCTCCGCCATCGACGCCGGCCTCCTGCGCTTCGGCGCACGTTATCTCCCATTCGCCGAGCAAACCCATGCACGCTGAATCCATCATCGCCATCGGCCCCGACGCAGACGCGCCGCGTCTCAGCGTCCTCACGCCGTTCCACCGTCACGATCCGTCCGCGCTGCTCGCGCGCGTTGCGAATGCGCCTGCCGGCATCGAGTTCATCCTCATCGACGACGGCTCGGCTTCCGCGTCGCTGCTCTCCAACGTCATCGCAGCCGCCGAGCGCGTCAACGCGCCCGCGCGCATCATTGTCTGGAGCAAGAATCGCGGCCGCGCCGCGGCACGCAATCGGCTGATCGCCGAAGCCCGCGGCGAATACGTCCTCTTCCTCGACGCCGACATGATCCCGGACTCGCCGCGCTTCCTGGCGATCTGGCTTGGCGTGCTGTCCACGCAGCGTCCCCGCGTTGCGTTCGGCGGGCTTTCGGTCCGCCACGCGCGCGCCGATGCGGACACCGCCCTCCATCACAATTTGTTCGCGCGTTCCGATTGCGCGCCGGCGCAAGCGCGAGCGCTCAAGCCCGCGCAATCCACCGCCTCGGCCAATCTCGCCGTGCGCCGCGACTTCCTCGCTGCGCATCCGTTCGACGCCTGCTTCACCGGCTGGGGCTTCGAGGACACCGACTGGGCCCTCTCAGCCGCCAAGCGCGCACACATCCTCCACGTCGACAATCCCGCCTCGCACGCCGGCCTCGACGATGTCGCCACACTGATGCGCAAGAGCGCCGAGGCAGGCCCCAACTTCGCGCGCCTCGCGCAAAAACATCCCCGCGCCGTGCGCCGCTTCGCCGCCTACCGCGCCGCACTTGCGCTGAGGGCTGCGCCTGCACGCAGCGCGGTGCGCCGTCTTACAGCATGGCTGGCCGCCGACAGAGTGGGTCTTGCCCCGATGCCGCTCCGGCGCGCCGCGTTCAAGCTCTATCGCGCCTCACATTTCGCGGAGCACCTCGCATGACGCTCGAAGCCTACGCGCCGCCGCGCGATCTCGCCAGCAAGGTGCGCCGCCGCATGACGCAATGGCGCGCTTCGAAGCCCGCCCGGCTCGCGTTCGATACGCCGCTTCTCTCCATCACCTTCGACGACTTCCCCGTCTCGGCGGCGCAAGAAGGCGCGCGCATCCTCGAAAGCCACGGCGCGCGCGGCACATATTACGCAAGCGCCGGCATGTCCGAGACGAACGGCCCATGCGGACCCAATTTCGGTCCCGCCGACATTCGGCGCCTCGTCGCCGCCGGCCATGAAATCGGTTGCCACAGCTACGCACACCGCGACGCCGCGCGGAACGACGTCTTCACCTCGCTCGAGGATCTCGCCACGAACCGCGACGCCTTGACGCGCATGGGCGCACGTTCTCCGCGCGCGCACGCCTATCCGTACGGCGAAACCACAAACCTTCTGAAGGATGGTCTGCCGCCGCGCTTTGCCAGCGCACGCGGCATCCTGCCGGGCCTCAACCATGGCCACGCCGATCTTGCACAATTGCACGCCTTCCCGCTGTTCGGCGACAACTGGTTCGAGCACGCGCACGCCGCGCTGCAGCGCGCGGCCAAGCGCAAGGCCTGGCTCATCGCCTTTACGCACGATATCGCCGGCGCGCCGTCGCCCTGGGGCACGCGCGGCGCCGATCTCGATGCAATGCTTCGGGACGCGCACCAGCTCGGCTTCACCGTGCTCCCCGTGACCGCAGCATTGGAGCGGAGGCTCGCATGATCAAGGTCAGCGTTCTCATCCCAACCTTCCGCCGGCCGGACTCTTTCATCCGCGCCGCGCACAGCGTGTTTCGCCAACAGGGCGTCGAAGGCGTCGAACTCGTCGCCATCGACAATTCCCCCGAGGGCTCCGCGCTCGACGCCATGCGCGCGCTCGACGCCGAGGCGCCGTTTCCCTTCCGCTGGGCGCACGCGCCCAAACCTGGCGTGGCGCAGGCGCGCAACGTCGCGCTCGCGCTGGCGCGCGGCGAGCTCGTTGCGTGGCTTGACGACGATGAGGAAGCTTCGCCGCATTGGCTCGCCGCGCTCGTCGCGGTGCGCAAGCAGACCGGCGCACAGAGCGTCTTCGGCCCGGTGCGTGCGCAGGCCCTCGCCAATGCGCCAAACGCAGCATTCTTCGAGGACCTGTACTCACGCACCGGCTCGCTCCGCAGCGGCCTTTGCAACCGCGCATACGGAATCGGAAACTCCCTGCAGCCCCGCGCGATGTTCGGCGAAGCGATCGCCTTCGATCCGCGCGCGGACCAAACCGGCGGCGAAGACGATGCGCTGTTCGCCGCTTGGCGCGAAGCGGGCGCGACGTTCGCCTGGGCCGCGGACGCTGTCGTGGTTGAACACCTCGGCCCCGAGCGCACGCGTCTGACGCACGGGCTCAAGCGCGCCTTCGCATACGGCCAGGGTCCATGCGAGACGGCCTGGACGGCGCGCAATTACGCGCGGCTGGCGCGTCACATGAGCGCCGGCGCGGCGCAGGCCCTGTTGTTCGCCACGGCGAGCGCGCTGGTCGCGGCCGCGTCGAAACAGCATGCGCTGGCTTTGCTCGACCAGGCCGCGCGCGGCGCCGGCAAGGTGTTCTGGTTCTTCGAGCAGCGCTTCTACGGCGAAGCGCTCCTCAATCAGCCGGCCTGACGCAGCAGGCGCTCCATCGCCATCACCGGCGCATCCGCGCCTGCATAGACAAGGCCGATCATATTGGCGCCGGCGTTCACAAGCGCCGCCTTCGCGGCGATCGCGGCGGGCGCTGCGCCAGCGTCCGCGCCGACAACAAGCACGACGCCGTCCATGTGCGCCGCCACGCGCAGCGCGACTTGGCTTCGCTCCAGCGCCGGTGCGTCGATAATAACGGTCGCGCCGCCCGCACGCGCCGCATTCCAGTAATCCGGCCGCGCCGAGACCGCGACACGCGCGCTGCGCGGCAACAGGCGCGCATCGAACACGCCCGCATGCACGAGCGAGCGGCCAACGCGGTGGTATGAAAACGCCGGCGTGACCTCGCGCATCGCAACATTGCCCGGCCCGCGCACGCTATAGAACGACACGCCATCCAGGCGTCCGTCGATCTTCGGCCCCAACGGCGCCGTTTCGCAGAGCGCCTTCGCCAAGCCGTTGCGCTTCAAGTCGAGATCGACGGCATAGACCGCGCCTGGCCCCGCCGCTTCCGCCACAGCGCGCGCTACGATCGTCACGCCTTCGCCGCGCCGCGCCGAAACCAACAACAGCGTGCGTCCGCCGCCCGTTGCGCGCGTCCGCTGCGCCTTCAGCGCATCGAGCACGCCATCGACGGAGAAAGCCGGCGCTCCGCTCACGCGCCGCCCTCCACGAGCACGAGATCCGGCTTGCCCTTCTTCTCGGGGCGCGGCGCCTTAACC
>JAEWNX010000144.1 GCA_023461135.1 Pseudomonadota bacterium | reverse complement strand
GCGCTGAGAGGCGCGCAGTGAGAAATTGGCGGCAGGTGGCGATCTCACCGGGCGTGGGCTTGTTCTCAGGCGGCGCGCAGCGCACGGCGTTGGTGATCATCGCCTCCACGAGGCGAAAGCCGTCGTTCGGGTCGGCGCGATAGGTCCCTTCGGCAAATCCGAACTTCTTCAGCGTGGCGTATAGCAAATCGCCGGCATAGTCGCCGGTAAAGGGACGGCCCGTGCGGTTGGCGCCGGTGCGGCCGGGCGCCAGACCCACAATGACGAGACGCGCCGCGGCGTCGCCGAATGAGGGCGCTGCCCCGTTGAACCACGTGGGCTCCAAGCGCGCATTCTCTTCGCGATAACCGACAAGACGCGGACAGAGCGGGCAGTCCTTCGGCGCTTCGGGAGGGGCGCCGCTCACGGCTCGTCTTCGTCAGCATATTCATAGCGCCCTTCGGACGCCCGGTCGCGCGGCGGGCGCCCGATCAGGCTGGCGAGATCGGTGAGGTCGACGAAATTATCCGCGGCGCGGCGGATGTCGTCCGAGGCCATCGGGGGGTTGGATTTGATGGTGGAGACGACTGTCACGCGCATGCCTTTGCGCTGCACTGCCTCGATCGCGGCGAGGAAATCCCCGTCGCCGGAGAACAGGAAGGCGTGATCGGCGAAGGACGCCGCCTGCAGCAAATCGATCGCCAGTTCGACATCCATGTCGCCTTTGAATCGGCGCCGCCCGTTGGCGTCCGTGTACTCCTTCGCCGGCTTCGTCACGAGCGTGTAGCCGTTATAGTCGAGCCAATCGACCAGCGGACGGATCGGCGAGAAGTCCTGATCCTCGACAAGCGCTGTGTAATAACAGGCGCGGATCAGGCGTCCCCGCTTGCGGAATTCTTCAAGCAGCTTGCGATAGTCCATATCGAAGGCAAGACCCTTCGCGGCCGAGTAAAGATTGGCGCCGTCGATGAAGATCGCGACGCGCTCGTCGGGATGAATGAGGCGATCGAGTATCGTCATTGTTCAAAATCCATTTACGCGCGAAGCCGCGCTTGCGATGAATCAAGTAGATGCACAACACCGCCTACATCGCCCTGGGTTCCAACCTTCCATTCGACGGGATCGAAAGCCCTCGGCTATTGGCGCGCGCCGTTTTTGCCCTGCAAGCTGTGGGGCTTCAACTGCGCTCCAGCTCCGGGATTTGGCGCACCGCCGCCTGGCCCCCCAGCGATCAGCCCGACTATTACAACGCGGTGATCGCCGTGGACGCCGGCGAACGAACGCCGCAAGCGCTGTACGAGGTGCTCCGTGAGATCGAAACACGGTACGGCCGCGAACGGCGTGAGAAGTGGGCCGCGCGCACGCTCGACCTCGACATCGTGGCGATGGACCGGTTCGTTGGAACCTTCGGCGAGATCACGCTGCCGCATTCCCGGCTCGACAAACGTGCGTTCGTGCTGGCGCCGCTCGCGGAGGCTGCGCCGGAGTGGCGCCATCCCATCCTCAATTCCAGCGCCGGCGGCCTCCTCGCCTGCCTTCCGCCATCTCGTTACCAGCGGGTTGACGATCTAAGGCCGGAGGGTGGGTAGGGGCCCGGCCTGCGGTTTCGCCTCCTGCGGCGGCCCTTCGCATTGCGAAAAACCGCGGAAGCCACTAGGTTGCTAGTCCATTCCACGCCTGTCTGACCCAGAGGAAGCACGCCTTGGCCCGCGTAACCGTCGAAGATTGCGTACAAAAAGTCCCAAACCGGTTCTCGCTGGTGCTGCTGGCCGCGCACCGGGCGCGTAACATTTCCTCGGGCGCCGAGCCCCTGGTCGACCGCGACCGCGATAAGGATCCGGTCGTGGCCCTCCGCGAAATCGGCGACGGGGCGATCACGCCCGAAGAGCTCCGCGACAGCTACGTCATGCTCTACCAGGACGTGCAGCCTGCGGCCGCGGCCGAGGAAGAGCAGGATCGCCTGGCCATCGCCGCGCCTGTGGAGACGAGCGAAGAAGACGTGCTCCGCGCGCTCCAGCAGGAAGCCGAAGCCCAGCGCGACGAACGGTATTAGGTCCATGTCTGGCGGTGACGGCGTCGCCGCCAAGACCCCGGCTGGTTCGGCAAAGACCGGCGCGGGCGCCGCTCCCGCGCGCAGCAAAGTTCTGCGCCAATTCGAATTGGTCGAGCGCGTGCGCGAGTACGATCCCTCGGCCGACGAGTCGCTGATCAACCGCGCCTACGTTTACGCGACAGTCAAACACGGCAGCCAGAAACGCCATTCCGGCGACCCTTATTTCGCGCACCCTATCCAGGTCGCGGGCATCCTCACCGAGTACAAGCTCGACGCCGCGACCATCGTGGCGGGATTGCTGCACGACACCATCGAAGACACCGACGCCACGCGCGAAGAGATCCAGCAGAAGTTCGGCCCGCAGATCGCCGACCTCGTCGAAGGCGTGACCAAGCTCTCGCAACTGGAAATGCAGTCCGAGGAAAACAAGCAGGCGCAGAACCTGCAGAAATTCATCCTCGCCATGTCGCGCGATGTGCGCGTGCTTCTCGTGAAGCTGGCCGCCCGGCTGCACAACATGCGCACGCTGGGCCACGTGCCGTCGAAGGAAAAACGCCGCCGCATCGCTCTTGAGACGCTGGAAATTTACGGGCCGTTAGCGCGCCGCATCGGTATGGAGAAGATGGCGCGCGAGTTGGAGAGCCTCTCCTTCCACGAAGCATTCCCGGAAGCGGAAGCGGCGATCAATGCGCGCCTCGAGCAGCTCCGCGCCGACAAGGGTCAGAACGTCGCTATCATCGTGCAGACGATCATGGAGGTGTTCGAGTTCGCCGGTATCGACTGTCGCGTGTTCGGCCGCGAGAAGCTCCCGTACTCGATTTGGCGAAAGCTGCAACGCAAGAGCATCGAATTTTCGGACCTGGCCGACGTCTACGCCTTCCGCGTGATCGTCAACAATCCGGACGATTGCTATCGCGCGCTCGGCCTCATCCACCAGACATGGCGCTGCGTGCCCGATCAGGTCGAGGATTACATCTCCAACCCCAAGCCGAACGGGTATCGGTCGATCCACACCACCGTGATCGGCCCGGGCAACGTGCGCGTCGAAATCCAGATCCGCACCGAGGAGATGGATCAGATCGCCGAGAACGGCGTCGCCGCGCATTGGCGCTACAAGAACGAAGCCTACGGCTTCGATGAAGAGATGGCTGCGTCCGCGGGGCTGGATGCGCGCGAGGCGA
>JAEWNX010000143.1 GCA_023461135.1 Pseudomonadota bacterium | reverse complement strand
AATTCTGCGCCGATCACGCGACCTTCGTTGAGCGGCGAGAAGGTGTTGGTGGGCCCGCCGACACCGCCGAACCAGGGCAGGTCGGGCAATACGGTGTCGCCGCCCCACGTGACCTCGTTGGTCAGGTTCTTGCCGTAGAGGGCGACGCTCCAATTGCCTTCACCCGGCGTGAACGTGAAGTTCGCGTCGACGATGTCGGCTTCGGCGAGACTGCCGGTGTTGGCGTCGTTGTAGAACGCGGCGTCGCGGTGGTTGTAGCCGAGCCGGCTCGACAGCACGCCGTTGGCGACATCGAGGTCGTAGATCAAGTTGATGCCGTAGGTCCACGGCGCGAGGCGGGGGATGTCGAGAGCGTAGTCCGACGGGCCGCCGATGACGCCGTCGCCGTCCAGATCGGCCGTGACCGTGTCGTACTCGCCCTCGGTGTAGCCGACCTGACCGCTAATCGTGAAGTTATTGGTCACGCGGAAGCGCGCTTCGAGTTCAGCGCCCTGGATGACCGCGTCCCCGGCATTGACGATCACCTGCTGCACGCCGCTGCCGGCCTCCGGCACGTTGGTCTCGCGCTGCATTTCTTCAATCGTGTTGTGGAAGATCGCGAAATTGACGCGCGCGCGGTTGTCCAGGAAGTCCTGCTTCCAGCCGATCTCGAACGAGGTCTGTTCTTCCGCATCGAACGCCGTGGGCGCGCCGGAACTGCCGGGCGGATTGAGCGTGGTGACGCGGAAATTGGCGCCGCCGGAGCGGAAGCCCTGCGCCCAGAAGGCGTAGAGGTTCGTATCCGGATTCGGCTGCCACTGGATGCCCACACGCGGTGACGTGTCCGTCCATTCGAGCGAAAACGGCGTGTCGGAAAAAACGAGCGAGCGGTTGTCGATGCTGCCGCCAGTGACGCCCTCGCCCGGCACCACTGTCGCACCGTCGAGATTGTCGCCGGGATAGACAGGCACGCCGCCCATCACGATCGGGCCGCTGCGGATGCGCGATATCCACGCATCCTTTTCTTCCTGCGTGTAGCGCACGCCAAGGCTCAGCGTCAGCTCATCGTTAAGGTGCCAGTCGGCGTTCGCGAATGCGGCAGCCGTGGAGAACTCGCCGTACCCGCCGCCAACGCGCGTGAGGTTTAGCGGTGTGCCCGCTGGGAACGGCGGCGTCGGCAGGATGACGCCGGAGAACAGCGTGCGCTCCTCGATATAGAGAAGGTCCTGCTGGAACCAGTAGAGGCCAGTTGTGATATCGACCGGACCAAACGAGCCCGCATAGCGCAGCTCGTTGCTGAACTGCTCCTGCTCCACCACGGAGCGTGAGTGGAAAGCGGTGTTCGGCGTGGAGTCGATGTCGCCGCCAGTCAGCCCTTCGTAGGTCCGCCAGCCGGCGATGTTGGTGATTGTGCCGTCGCCGAAGCCGACGTCCCAGTTCGTCTCGAGGATCGCCTGCTCCCAGTTGCCGGAGCCGAAACCGCGCTCGTTGATCGAGAAGTCGAAGCTGTCGCGGCCGAACATGCCGTGGTTCTGAGCGGCGGGCCCGTCGCCTTCGCTGAAGCCCTGCTCGAGACGCACGATCGCTTCGAAATCGTTGCCCGGTGTGAAGCGCAGCGCGCCGCGATAGATCTGCATTTCGCCTTCGCCGAATTGCGATCCGTCGAAGTCGTTCTCGAACCAGCCTTCGTCGCGCGTGTAGTAGGTGGCGAACTTTGCGCTCAGCACATCCTGCACGAGCGGGCCCGAGATGGAGAAGTCGCCGATATATTGCGGGCCAGTTTCAACGGCCACGCGGCCGGTGACCTCAAAGTCGTCACTCGGGTCAGCCGTGCGCACGATCACCGCGCCGCCGGTGACGTTGCGCCCATAAAGCGTGCCTTGCGGACCGCGCAGCACTTCGATCGCCTCGACGTCGAAATTGTCGGCGAGAACACCGGAGTTGATCCCCATGTAGACGCCGTCGACAAACACGCCGACCGCCGGATCGACAGAGGGGATCGAGCTGTTGATGCCGATGCCCCGGATCGAGAAGTTCGCGACACCGCGCGCCGTGCCGACGTCCTCAAGCTGCACGTTCGGCATTGTGTAGGTGAGGCTTTGCAGATCCTGGAAGTTGAGCGCCTGTAGCTGCTCGCCGCTATAGGCGGTGATCGCAAGCGGCACGTCCTGCACCAACGCATCGCCGCGCTTGGTCGCGGTCACGACGATCTCTTCCTCGAGAATCTCGGTCGCACCCTGCGCAAAAGCGGCCGGCGCGATCGCCAGCGCGCCGCCGACGCCAAGGACAAGCTTCATGGCAGTGCCTGTGAATTTCCCGGCCACTGCGCTCGCGTTTTTCATGATCACTCCCCGGCGGCGTCGTGTTTTCCGCAGCGTGAGGGTGGGGCCGCCCGCGTACGCCTCACGCAACTTGAGCCGCGCGTGTAGTGTAAGCTACACGACAGTCCAACCGGCTTGCGCAGATCACGTCGGGTCAGCCGATCGCCAGCGTGACCGGGCTGCAGCGGCGCCGTAAGGTCAGGCGAACGCTCCGAAAAGTCCGCTCAGCAAGGCGGAAAGCGCGGCAAGTGCGGTCGCCCACACCTCGCCGACCAGGCCGCCGAGCCACGTGCTGACAAGGCTCGGCGCGAACGCCAGCAACGCCGCGGCGATCAGCACGAACGCCGTCAACACACCTGCGCCGCCGCGCCGTGGCGAAGGGCTTTGCGCCATCGCGGTCACGCTGCACCGGGCGGCGCGCGAGCGCCAGAACAAACACAATGCAAACAGAACGGCCG
>JAEWNX010000142.1 GCA_023461135.1 Pseudomonadota bacterium | reverse complement strand
GTCGATCTTCTTCTCTTCCTCGCTCCACTCGTACATCGGGAAGTCGACGATCCAGCAGAACGCGAACTGTTCCTTGTCGGAGAGGTTCAGTTCGTCGGCGACCTTGTTCCGCGCAAGGCCGGCGAACTTGTAGAAGACGCTCGGATCGCCCGCGACAAAGAACGCCGCATCGCCAACCTTCAGCCCAAGCTGTTGGCGCAGCGCTTCGGTTTTTTCCGGCCCAACGTTCTTCGCGATGGGACCCGCAGCGCCGTCTTCGCCTTCGCGCCAGAAAATGTTGCCCAAGCCCGGCTGGCCTTCGCTCTGCGCCCACGCATTCATGCGATCGGTGAAAGCGCGATTGCCGCCGCTCGGCGCGGGGATCGCCCACACGGCGTTGCCCGGCTTTTCGAGGATACGCGCGAACAGGCCGAAGCCGCCGCCGCGGAAGTGTTCGCTGACGTCCTGCAGGATCAGCGGATTGCGCAAGTCCGGCTTGTCCGAGCCGTACTTAGAGACCGCTTCAGCAAACGGAATACGCGGGAACGTGCCTGCTTTCGTCACGCGCTTGCCGTTGCCGAATTCCTCGAACACGCCGGCCAGCACCGGCTCGATCGCGTTGAACACGTCTTCCTGCGTGACGAAGCTCATCTCGAATTCGAGCTGATAGAACTCGCCCGGCGAACGGTCGGCGCGAGCGTCCTCGTCGCGGAAGCACGGCGCGATTTGGAAATACTTGTCGAAGCCCGCCACCATGAGCAGTTGCTTGAACTGCTGCGGCGCCTGCGGCAGCGCGTAGAACTTGCCCGGATGCAGACGCGACGGCACCAGAAAGTCCCGCGCACCCTCTGGCGAGGACGCCGTCAGGATCGGCGTCTGAAATTCTGTAAAGCCCTGGTCGATCATGCGGCGCCGAAGCGAAGCGATCACCTGGCTGCGCAACAGAATAGAGCGGTGCAGCTTCTCGCGCCGCAAATCCAAGAAGCGATACTTGAGCCGGATATCCTCCGGATAATCCGGCTCGCCGAACACCGGCAGCGGCAGCTCTTCCGCGGAGCCCAACACTTCAAGCGCCGACGCCTGCACCTCGATGCCGCCCGTCGGCAGGTTGGCGTTCTTCGTTTCGGGGGTGCGCTCCACCACCTTGCCGTCGATGCAGATCACGCTTTCGGCGCGCACTTTCTCCGCCGCGACGAACGCCGGCGAGGACGGCGCGATCACGATCTGCGTCAGCCCGTAATTGTCCCGAAGGTCGATAAAAAGCAGCCCGCCATGGTCGCGCTTCCTGTGCACCCAGCCGGACAGGCGCACGGAAGCTCCGGCGTCCGACGGCCTGAGCTGGCCGCAGGTATGGGTACGGTAGGCGTGCATCCGGAACTCCGAGTCGGGACCTGTTGGAAATTCGCGCGACAGGCGCACGCGGCCCGGACTCTTGTCAAGGCGCGCCCGCCCCCGGCAGAACAGCCCCGCGCATGTGCAACCTCTATTCCATGACCAAATCGCGTGAAGCGCTGACCGCCTATGTCCGCGCCATGCGCGACCGCACCGCCAATCAGCCGCCCCTGCCCGCAATCTTTCCCGACCAGCTCGCCCCGGTCGCGGCCACCTCCAAGGAAGGCAAGCGCGAGGTCGTCACCATGCGCTGGGGCTTTCCGCCCGCGGGCGGGGGCAAACGTCCCGTCACCAACGTGCGCAACCTCAAGTCCGGCTACTGGCGCGGCTGGTTGGATCAGCCGCGTTTCCGCTGCGTCGTCCCCGCCACCAGCTTCGTGGAATACACCGATGCGCAGCCCAAGGTGGCGCATTGGTTCGCGCTGGCGGACGACCGCCCGCTCTTCTGCTTTGCTGGAATTTGGCGGCCCTGGACCGGCGTGCGCGGCAAGGAAGACGGGACCCATCTCTTGTATGCGATCCTCACAACCGAGGCGAACGCCCTGACCAGCCCCATCCACGCCGAGGCCATGCCGGTCATGCTCACAGGCGATGAAATCGAGACGTGGCTCGAGGCGCCGATTGAAGAGGCCGTGAAGCTGGTCCGCCCTTACCCGCCCGATCGGATAAAAATCGTCCTGTCCGGTCCGCGTGAGGACATCATTGCCGCGTGAAGCCCGGCTGATGGCCTGCTAGAAAGCGCCCGAAGCGAGGCTGCGCGTGAGCGAGGAACTGGGCGACCGCAAGCTGGCGGCGATCATGGCGATCGATCTGGTCGGCTATTCCGCCTTGAGCGAAACCGATGAGGCCGAGGCGGTCTCCAGCGTCGCGCGCCTGCGCGCCGCGCTCGACCAGGTCGCCCGTACGCAAGGAGGACGCATCTTCAACACCGCCGGCGATGGCTTCATGCTTGAGTTTCCGAGCGCGGCCGGCGCGCTGGCGGCGGCGGAAATGCTGTGGGGCGGCGTCGATCGGCGCAGCGTTCGCGTCGGCGTGCATGTGGGCGACGTGCTCGTCGCTCAAGGCGGCGATCTGTTGGGACACAGCGTCAACGTCGCCGCGCGCCTGCAGGAATTGGCGGCGCCCGGCTCGGTGCTCGTGTCCTTGGATGCACGCCGGGCGGTGCGCGGCGCCCTTTCGCGGCGCCTGCACGCCGCCGGTTCGGTACAGCTCGACAAGATGGCCGAGACCATCGACATCTTCACGCTGGAAGCGATCCCGGCGGCCGCATCGCACGGGCGCCGGCCGGACTACGTGCTCGTCGTCCTGCCGTTCGACAATGAGAGCGAACACACGGAGATGAATTTCTTCTCCGACGGAGTCGCCGATGAAATCATTTCCACACTGTTGCGCCAATCCAAGCTCAAGGTGATCGGCCGCACGTCGGCTTTCCAGTTCCGCGGCGACCGCAAGCGCGAAGCGGCGACGGCCTTGCGCGCCACCCATGTGCTCGACGGCGCGGTGCGCTGCGCGGGTCCCCGCCTTCGCGTCGGCGCGCAGCTCATGGAGGCCGGCAGCGGCGTCGCCTTGTGGAGCGAGCGCTATGACGGCGACCGCTCCGATGCGTTCACGTTGGAAGACGATATCGCCGGCAAGGTCGCCGCCGCGCTCGACTATGCCCTGTCCGACCGTCAGCGCGCCGCGCAGGCGATAGATCCGGCCGCCTACGAGCTTTTTCTGCGCGCCCGTCAAAGCTGGCTGATGCTCAGCGATCACGACGAAGAACACGCCGAGACGCTGCTCGAGCGCTGCGTGAAAATGGCGCCGGATTTTGCGCCGGCCTGGGCGGCGCTCGCGAGCGTGCGTGCATTCCTGTTGCCGCGCGACCGCGACATGATCGGCGAGCCACGCCACACCGCGGGCGTGGACGCAGCCGAGCGCGCGCGGGCGCTCGATCCTAATTGCGCTCAAGCCCTGGCGGCGCTCTCGCTGCTGAAGCCCGCGTTCGCCGAGCACGGCGAGAAACTCAGGCTCGTGAACGAAGCGCTGAAGCTGACGCCGAACGATTCTTCACTGCACGTCGCGCGCGCGGCATGGCTCTACAGCGTGGGCCGCGTCAAGGAAGCAGGAGCCACGCTCGAGACGGCGAGCCGGCTCGATCCGTTGGGGCCCGCCGTCGAAGGCCTGCGCGCGAGCCTCATGACTACGCGCGGACATATCGGCGCCGCGCTGGAAATCATTTCCGCGGCATGGGCGCGATGGCCGGATTCGGCGTTCACCTGGTACATGATGTGGGTGACGCTTTGCGCCGCGGGTAAACTCGACGAAGCCGAAGCGCTCGCCTCGCCCGGCGTGCCGCCCCGGCGCGGCGTAACGGAGCGCGATGTCGAGACGCTGCTGAATTATGTGAGACTGCTGCGCCTGCCGGCGCAGGAGCGCCACGGCGCGTGCGATGTGATGCTCTCTGCGCTTGCGAAGGCCAAAGGCGCGTTGCCGCTTTCATCGTGCCTGATCGCCGCCGGCGTCGGGTGCGCCGATCACGCGTTCGACGTGATCGAACAGGCGATGGCAGAAGGCCGGCCGCTTCGGCCCGACGCACACGACGTGTTCGGGATGGCGCGCGCGCAATCGGCGTTGCAACTCTTCGTTTCCAATTGCGGCGAGCCGATCTGGAAGCATCGCCGCTTTCCTGCGCTCGCGGCGCGGCTCGGGCTCGCGCAATACTGGGTCGAAAGCAACAAATGGCCCGACTGCGCCGCCGAGGTCGATTACGACTTCAAAGCGCTGTGCGAGGCGGCTGTCGCCGGCTGAATAGTCGCCGCGCCGGAACCGGTTTGTTTCCGCACCGTTGATCCCGACGGGGTCAAATTGGAGAGCGACCATGGCTGAAGACAATGGCGGCGGCGGGGGCTCTGCTTTTCTTGGCGTAATCGTCGGCGCGCTTCTGATTGCGGTCGTGGCGCTGGGCTTCATGGTCATGAACGGCGGTTTCTCGACCCAATCGGCCGATATCCGCATCGAAGCGCCGGAAGCCCCAAGCCCGGGCTAGAGTTCCTCGATCGCGACTTTGCCGCCCTTGAGTTTCAGCGCGATTTTGCCGTGCTTGAGCGCCAGCGCGCGCTCGCCGAAAACTTTGCGCCGCCAGCCGCGCATGGCTGGAACCTCGGCCTCGTCGCTGGCGGCGATTGCTTCCACGTCAGACGCGGCAGCGATCAGACGCGGCGCCACGTCATGCGCGTCAGCTTCGTAGCGTAGCAATACTTTCAACAGCTCGACCGTGGGTCCCAGGCCGGGTGGCACCGGCGGCGGGCGTTCGTACTTAAAGTGCGGACGGTTCGGATCGCCGAACGCGCGATCGAGCGCCTGCAGGAGATCTTGCGCTGCGCGTGAATTGCCGAAGCCGCGCGGCACCGCCCGCATGCGGTCGAAATCCGCCGCCGACTTCGGCCGGTGCTCGGCGATCTCGTAAAGCGCCTCATCCTTGACGATGCGTCCGCGCGGCACGTCGCGCTGCTGCGCCTGGCGTTCGCGCCATGCCGCCGCCACCTGCAGTGCAAGCACGTAATCGGCCGTTGTTTTGCGCAGCTTCAGCCGGCGCCACGCCTTCTCCGGCGTGGTGTCGTACACTTCGGGATCCAGCAACGCTGCGTGCTCCTCGTCCAGCCAGGACAGGCGGTCGCGCTGTTCCAAGCTATGCCGCAGCTTCGGGTAGAGATCGCGCAGATGCGTCACGTCGGCGAGCGCGTAAGCGAGTTGCGATTCCGAAAGCGGCCGCCTGCTCCAATCGGTAAAGCGCGAGGACTTGTCCAAGCGCCGTTTCAGCACCTGCTGCACCAGCGCGTCGTACGCAACGGTGTCGCCGTAGCCGGCGGCCATCGCCGCGATCTGCGTATCGAACACCGGATGCGGCAGCGCCGCGCCGAGTTTTTGAAAGATTTCCAGATCCTGGCGCGCCGCGTGGAAGACCTTCAGCACTTTCCCATTCGCCATCAGGTCCAGAAACGGCTTGAGATCGAGCTCCGCCGCCAGCGGATCGATCACGGCTTCGACGCCCGGCGCCGCCGCCTGAATCAGGCAGAGCTTCGGCCAATACGTCGTCTCGCGCATGAACTCGGTGTCGACGGCGACGAAATCTTTTGCAGCGAGTTCCTGGCACAACTCCGCCAGCTCCGCTGTCTTGGTTATGAGACGCATGGGCGCTGGTTGGGGCTGCCCGGCGCTGGGGTCAAGGGCAGAGCGCGGGCTTACCGCGTTACTCCGTCGCAAATCCCTCGGCCAGCGCCCCGCCGGCCATGCGCCGGCGCAGGTACGCATCGTCGTGGGCCGGCAGGATCACCAAATCCGGCTCGGCGACGGCAAGATCGTGCAGCGCGCGGATTTGGCGCAAAACGGCCGGGCGGTCGGGATCGACCTGAGGGATTAGCCAGGTGATGAAACGCGGACGGCCGCGCAGGTTGTCGATGCTGGACATCACCCAGACGATGTCGCCGACGAAGAGGTACTCGCGCGAAGCCGTGCGCGCGTAGATCACGATCGTTCCCGGCGTGTGGCCGGGCGCTGCGTGCGCGACCACGCCCGGCGCAATGCGCTGCGGCGTTGTAAAGTCCAGCGTCGGCGCATTGGCGATTGGCGGCGCAAGCACGCCATCGGGCGCGTATTGCGGCAGGCTGTCGAGCTGCGCGCGCGTCAGCCGCAGGCGCGGCGCGAGCGCTTCCGGCTCGGGATGACGCGCAACCGCCATCACATGATCCAGATGTTCGTGCGTGATCATGACGTGCGCGGCTTGCATGGACGCAGCGAGCACGCGCTGGTAGCAGGCGGCGCAGAATTGGCCCTCGCCATCCGTCATCTCGGCGACGGTGTCCGCGTCCACTGTGCCGTCGATCACGACGTTGCCGTTCGGCCCGACAATCTGGAACGCGGTGTACGTCATCATGCGCTCGGCGCCGAACGCGCCCGCTTCGGTGGCGAAGGACGGCGCGGGATCGGAGCCGACGAATTCGACGCGCACGTCCGTTGGCAGCGTTTCCGGCGCGTCGGTGACGACGAGCGCGCGATAGGCGGCGAGATCGAATTCGTCTCCGGCCTGCGCCGGCGCGGCTGCATCAAGCGCGGCGTACCACGCAAACCCCGCCAACGCCGCGAGCACCACCAGAATGCCGATCAGCCACTTCATCGCAAAACTCCCCCAGCCAGCAGGCCACGGCGAAGCGATGGGCGCAAGTGAATGCGAGGATTAGCTCGCCGGCTCGTCCTTGAAGTAGGGCTCGACTTCGCCGGTGTATTTGATCGTGAGCTGCTTTCCCTTGCGGTCGAGCGTCTTGCCCACGGCGAGGCGCACCCAGCCTTCGCTGACGCAGTATTCCTCGACGTTTGTCTTCTCTTGGCCCTTGAAGCGCACGCCGATGCCGCGCTCCAGCAGCGCTTCATCGTAAAACGGGCTGTCGGGATCGGACGAGAGGCGGTCCGGCGGCGTTTCACTCATATGCTTTTCGTCTCCGCAGTCAGGCCAAGTGCGGCGGCCGCCGCCTCAAGCCGGCGCACTGCGGTCTCCGTGACCAGATGCGCCACCTTCTTCTTCACCCGAAGCACGAGCTTTCCGTCAACTGCGGCAACTTCGAAATTGGCCAGAAGCGCTTCGCTACGGCCGGAGAGGTGAGCGCCCAGCCGCAAGGCCGCGCCGAGCGCGGCGGCGGCGGCCTGCTGCTCCTCGTTGAGCAGGCGCAGATAGGCTTCGGCGTGACGCGGCTGGGCTTTGGTGTAGCGGTGATGGATGGCCGCAGCCAGGAACGCGCGTTCGGGATGGCTGATCGCCGCCAAAGGCGCGCGCAGGATGAGATCGAACATGATCTCGACGCGCTGGTCCGGGTGCAGCGGCCCGCCCACATCTGCAAGCCGCGCCGCTGCGCCGCGCAGGACTTTCTCGCGCGCCTTCGCGAATACCGGCGTCCGGCCGGCAAACATGGGCGCCATCCAGTGTTCGAGCGCAGGCCCGAAGCCGCGCGAGCGCCAGCGCCCGGCAAGCGCCTCCGCCGCCGCAATCAACGGATGCACGGCGAGCGCCTCCGCGCTCATGCGCTCCAACAGCACGCCTTCGCGCAAGCCGAAGGCGGACAGGACGACGCGGTCGAAATTGCCGATCATCATCACGCGCTCGAGCACGACTGCGGCGTAGGGCAGCGTTTCGGCCCGCTTGGCCGCCGCTTCTTCCAGACGCTCCAGCGAGCGCTTGCTCTGCTTGCGCACGACATCGGCCACTTTCAGTACTTCCGCGCGGCTCATCTCATGATGGTGCAAGACCCCGATCGGATGATTGCTGAGGGCGATGTCGATGCGGCCCAGCGCGCGCCAGGCGCCGCCAACGGCGTAAAAATCGCCGCCGCGCTTGGGCAATCCGCGCGCCCCGCGCAGCACATCGTCGACCGCTTTGGTGACGCGTTCGTAGTCGAACCCATCATCGTCAGCGAGCGTGAGCGGACCAAGCGGAAACGTTTCGCCTCTCCCCGGGCCTGACGGCCCAACTTCCACCAGTTCGAGACTTGCGCCGCCGAGGTCGCCGACGATGCCTTTGGCGTCCGGAGCGCCGCCGCTGACGCCGAGAGCTGACAGCTTGGCCTCTTCCGCGCCATCGAGGATGCGCAGATCGAGACCGATCTCGTCTCTGATGCGCTGCGCGAACGCACGGCCGTCCTTCGCTTCGCGCACGGCCGCTGTGGCGACCGGAAACACGCTCTTTACGCCCTGCGCTTCCAGCAGGGTGACGAAGCGCTTTAACGCGCGCATCGCCATGTCCGCGCCGTCCTTGGAGAGCGCGCCCGTGCGCGACAGATCGCGGCCCAAGCCGGCCATCACCTTTTCGTTGAGGATCGGCGTCATCGCGCGTCCGTCAATGCGATAGACCACGAGGCGCACGGAGTTGGAGCCGACATCGATGACGGCTGCGTCTTCCGCATCCTTCAGAGGCGCGGCGCTCATGACGCCGCCCGCTTAGTAGCCGCGCGCGCCGATATGATCGAAGGCGACGGGCGCGTCGCTCTTGATCGCGCGTCCGCGCCCCGAGAGACTCGGGTTGCGCATGAAGTAAAGGTGCGCGGAGAAGGGCTCGTCCAGCTTAGAAACATCGACCCGTTTGAATGACCCATCGGGGTTCATGTACCAGCTTTGCGCCTCGTCGTTGAGGTTCGCGACCATGATCTGGTCGAGAACCTGCTGGTGAACGGTCGGATTTTCAACCGGGCACATGACTTCGACGCGCCGCTCCAGGTTCCGCGGCATCCAGTCGGCGGAGGAGAGGAACACCTTGGCGTTGGGATTGGGCAGCTTGGCGCCCGCGCCGAAACAGACGATGCGGGAGTGTTCGAGGAACCGGCCCACGATCGATTTGACGCGGATGTTCTCCGACAGCCCGGGCACGCCGGGGCGCAGGCAACAGATCCCCCGTACGATCAGCTCGATCCGCACCCCTTCGTTCGACGCCCGATAGAGCGCGTCGATGATCTCGGGATGCACGAGTGCGTTGAGCTTGGCCCAAATGGCCCCGCCACGGCCGGCGCGGGCGTGTTCGATCTCCTCGTCGATCAACCGCAGCAGCGTCGACTTCACGTTGAGCGGCGAGAGCGCGACCTTTTCCAGATGCGCGGGGCGTGCATAGCCTGTGATGAAGTTGAACAGGCGTCCCGCATCGCGTCCGAGCGCGGGATCGCAGGTGAACAGCGATAGGTCGGTATAAATCCGCGCGGTGACGGCGTGATAGTTGCCCGTGCCGAAGTGGGCGTAAGTCCTTAGCCCTTCGCTTTCGCGGCGCACGACGAGACTGACCTTCGCGTGCGTCTTGTAATCCATGAAGC
>JAEWNX010000141.1 GCA_023461135.1 Pseudomonadota bacterium | reverse complement strand
GCCTCAAGTAGCGCCTGCCGCGACGGGGAGCATCAACGCGGCCGCGTGGCGGAGGCGTTCGCGCTCGCCGGCGGTGAGCTTCGCGACGCGCTTGCGCAACAGGTCGAGCCGGCGCTTGCGCCCTTCCTGATAGAGCGCGCGCCCTTGCGCGGTCACGTCGATGCGCACGCCGCGCCGGTCGGCGTGATCGACACGCTTGGCCACATGGCCCTCCGCTTCGAGGTCGCTGACCAGCTTCGACATGGTCGCGGCGGTGACTTGTTCGGCCGCCGCCAAAGCCGAGAGGCTCTTGGGACCGCCATAGACCAGCACCGACAGCGCCGAGAGTTTGGGGGCCGACAGCCCGGTCTCGTCATCGACGACGCGAACCGCGCGCAGCAACCGGATCGCGGCGCTGTGCAGACGGTCGGCCACCTCCAAGGCGTCTGATTTGCTCATGGCGCCGAGATTCGCTTGACTTCATTAGTTAGTCAAACTAATTATCTCGGGGAGCCGGGAATGTGGATGGTGGAGGAGCAGATGAATACGTCGCCGCCTTTGCTTTCGGGGATCGCGCAAATTGCGCTCACCAGCGCCGACCCGGCAAAGCTTGTCGCCTGGTATCGCGAGGTGCTGGGCCTGCCCGTGCTGTTCGAAGCGTCGGGCATGACCTTCTTCCAGTCCGGCGCAACCCGGCTGATGATCGGCCCGAACCACCATGGCGCGAGCATCGGCGGCCAGGACATCACACTCTATTTCGAGCCGCGCGATTGGAGCGCCGCGGAGACGGCGCTGTCGGAGCGCGGCATAGCGTTCACGCACGACGCGCAGGTCGTGCAGCAAGCGCCCGGCCGCGAGTTGGTTCTACGCGCGTTCAAGGATCCGGAAGGGCATTCGCTTGCGCTGCTCGGATGGCGTCCGGCGGCTTGATGGGCGCTTACGCTGCGGACGGCTTTCCGCTCGGCCGATCTCTGCTAGGCTTCCCGCCTCTCCGATGGAGGCAACGCCCATGCACGATCTGGTCATTCGCGGCGGCACGGTGGTCGATGGCACGGGCAATGAGCGCTTCGTGGCCGATGTCGCGGTCGATGGCGGGTTGATCACCAAGGTGGGCGGCGCGGTGGCGCCGGGACGCGAAGAGATCGACGCGGCCGGCAAGATCGTCGCGCCGGGCTGGGTCGACATTCATACGCACTATGACGGCCAGGCGACGTGGGATCAGGAGATGGCGCCCTCCTCCTGGCACGGCGTCACCACGGTGATCATGGGCAATTGCGGCGTCGGCTTTGCGCCGGCGAAACCCGACAAGCACGATTGGCTGATCGGGCTCATGGAAGGCGTGGAAGACATTCCCGGCACGGCGCTCAGCGAAGGCATGACGTGGAATTGGGAAACGTTTCCCCAATATCTCGATGAGCTCGAGCGCCTGCCGCGCACGGTCGACATCGGCACGCACGTGCCGCACGGGGCGGTGCGCGCCTACGTGATGGACGAGCGCGGCGCGCGCAGCGATACGCCGACTGAGCACGAGATCGCGCGCATGTCGCGCATCGTGGAGGACGGGCTGCGCGCAGGCGCGCTCGGGTTCTCGACGTCGCGCACTATCCTGCACAAGTCGGTCGACGGCGAACTGGTGCCGGGCACCACGGCGACGAAGGAAGAACTGATCGGCATCGGGCGCGCCATGGGACGCGTCGGCCACGGCGTGTTCGAGATGGCGTCGGACCTCAAGCGCGATTGGAACGAGTTCGAATGGATGGGCGAGCTCTCGCGTGAAACCCGCCTGCCGGTGACGTTCGCCGCGCTGCAATCGATCGCCAAGGAGCTGCCGCTCGACGAGCAGATCAGTGAGATGCGCCGCGAGAACGCAAACGGCGCCAACATTGTCGCGCAGATCGCGCTCCGCGGAAACGGCATCGTGATGGCGTGGCAAGGCACGGTGCATCCGTTCCGCTTCCGGCCTGCGTGGCTGGAGATCATCGACAAGCCATGGGCCGAGAAGCTTGCGCACCTGAAGGACCCGGCGTTTCGCGCACGCATGCTGACGGAGGATAACCGCTTTCCCGAAAGCGACCTCATCGGCCTCATCATGATCGTGGCCGGCGGCTGGACGCTGCAATACGAGATGGGGCCGGATTTCAATTACGAGCCGACCCAGGCTGAGACGATCGCCGCGCGGGCGAAGGCGGCGGGCGTGAAGCCGGAGGAATACGCGTACGATCTGCTGATGCGCGATGAAGGCCGCGGCTTCATCTACTTCCCGATCCTCAACTACGCGGATGGCAATTTGAACTTCCTCGAGGCGCTGCAGGAGGCCGACGACACGGTGAACTCGCTGTCCGACGGCGGCGCCCATTGCGGCACGATCTGCGACGCCGCCTCCCCGACCTTCATGCTGCAGCACTGGGTGCGCGACCGCAACGGCAAGCGCATCACGCTGGAAAACGCGGTGAAGCGGCAGTGCCGGGACACGGCGCGGCTTTACGGGCTCGAGGATCGCGGCGTGATCGCGCCCGGCTATCTCGCCGACATCAATGTGATCGATTTCGAGAACGTGAAACTCGGCGCGCCGTGGCTCGCGTTCGATCTGCCTGCGGAGGGCAAGCGCCTGCTGCAGAAGGCGGACGGCTATGTTTGCACGATCAAGTCAGGCGAAGTCACATTCCGCGACGGCGCTTATCTCGGCGTGCACCCCGGCCGCCTGATCCGCGGGCCGCAGCGTGCGCCCGCGGCGCTGGCGGCGGAGTGATCAGCCCTTCGACTTCTTGCCAAACAGCGTCGAAATGTTGAGCTGATTGATCACGCCGGCCTTGAACAGCCGCGCCGCCAGGAACAGCAGCACGACGACCGCCACCAGCATCAGCGCGCCTTGTCCGGCGATCTCGTACCACTCGAGCCCGGCGGGCGCGCGGATCAGCAGCAGGAACGGCGTGAACAACGGAATCCAGCTCGCGCTCTCGATGATCGGCGCGTTCGGGTTATCGAGCGCCGGCGTGACGAGCATCATCGGGATGGCCAGCACCAGCGCGACCGGGCCGAGCAGCGTCTGCGCTTCCTGGATCGACTCGCACAACGATCCCAGCGCGAGGAAGATGGCGCCGTACATCAGATAGCCGGCGAGGAAGCCGATGCCGAATGCGGCGAGCAAACGCGGCTCGAGGAACGCCGCGGCGATCTGCCCGAACACCGACATCGACGCCTGCTCCGCCGCCAGGCTCAGCAGCCCTCCGCCGAGCGCGCCCCAGAAAAGGAAAAGTGTCGCGCTCACGGCGGCGACGCCGAGGAGCTTGCCGATCAGCATTTCCATCGGCGTTACACTTGTCAGCAGCGTGTCCAGGATTTTGTTGGACTTCTCTTCGATCACGCCCGTCAGCAGCATGTTCGCGACCGAGAACACCACGCTCCACAGCACAAAGGCGAGCGCGATGGCGGCATAGAACGGCGCACGGTCGCGCAGCGTGACCTGTTCGCCGCTGGCCGTGGAGCGCGGATCGAACTGGGCGACGCGCGGTTCGAACGCGTTGAGGCGATCGGCCTCGCTCGGATCGAGCCCGCGCGCGGCCATGGCTTCGCGCTGCATCGCCAAGCGCATCGCGGCGCTGGCGATGTCGGAAGGCTCCTCGTGACTGAGATTGACGCTCCAATATTCGATGACCGGATCGCCATCCTGGCGGCGAATATTGAGCGCCCCGTAGAGCGAGCGGCCGTCCGCCAATGTGCGCGCGCCGTCGAGATAGGGACGCAGCCCCTCCATGTTTTGCACTGGCGGATCGACCAGCATGTAGCGCGGGGACGGCGACGGAAACGCACGCAACGCCTGCGGCAGACGCGCGGCTACAACGGCGCGCGCCGCGG
>JAEWNX010000140.1 GCA_023461135.1 Pseudomonadota bacterium | reverse complement strand
GGCAAGAAGCGCGCGCGCGCGCGATCGCCGACGACATGCGCGAGGAGCCCGAGGAACGGCTGCGCAAGATCCGCTGGCAGCTTGAGAACGTCGAGAGCAAGGACTTCTGGGAGATCATCGATCGCGGCCGCAATTTCGAGTACATGCCGCCGGCGCAGCGCGAGCAACTGGCAACGTTCTTTAGCTGGTTGTCGGGTGAGGCGGCGAACGATGAGAGGGTCGCCGGTTGAGATCGCCGGCGGACTTGCTGGCCCATCGCCCAGGCGGTGCCAGGGCGGCGGCGTGATCGGCGCGTTCTCAACCATTCCTGCTTGGCTGCGCACATTGTTGCTGTTCGCGGCGCTTTTCGTTGCGTTCATGTGCGCGGGCGCGGCGTACACGCTCGACCCGGTGCGCGATCAAACGCGCCCCGATCAGTTCGATGCGCGCAGCGCCCGGGCGCGGCTTGTGCGCATCCTGGGCGATGAGACGCCACACCCCGTCGACAGCGCAGCGCAGGACGGCGCGCGGACGCGTTTGCTTCAGGAGATCGGCGCGCTGGGTCTCACGCCGGAAGTGCGCGAGGCGTTTGCATGCCGCCCGCAACCGCGCGGGCCGCTCGTCGACTGCGGGCTCATGCGCAACATCGTATTCAGCATCGGGCCCGACGATGCGCCGGCGGTGCTCGCGGTCGCACACTATGACTCTGTTCCCGCCGCGCCCGGCGCAAGTGATGACGGGATCGGCGTCTCTGTCTGGCTGGAGATCGCCCGCCTCTTGTCGCGCGAGCGGCTGCAGCGGCGCGTGATCTTCTTGTTCAGCGATGGCGAGGAGCAGGCGCTGCTCGGCGCCTATGCGTTCGCCAACGGCGACCCGCCGATGGAGCAGGTGGAGTCGCTGGTGGACCTGGAAGCGCGCGGCTCGCGTGGGCCGGCGGTGTTTTTCGAATCCAATCAGCCCAACGCCGACGCTGTCGCCGCCTACAGCGCCGCGTCTCGTCCCGTTGCGAATTCGGTGATGGCGGACGTGTATCGGCTGCTTCCGAACTCCACCGATGTGACTGCGCTCACCCGTCCGGGCCTCGACGTTGTCAATATCGCCATCCTCGATGGCTTGGAAGATTATCACACGCGCCATGACACGATCGCCTCGCAAGATCTGCGCAGCGTGCAACACATGGGCGACACCGCGCTCGCCGTGATGCGCCGCCTGGCCGGCGCGCCGGACGCCGATGTCTCGACGGCGATGGCGTACACGGACATCGTTTCCCGGTTGTTTGTTCATGCGCCGGTGTGGGCGGTGCTCGCTGCGCTTGGCATCAGCGCCGTCGTGAGCTTCATCGCGTTCTGGCGCGCAGGCGCAGAGGCGCGCTGGCGCGCATTCGCAGCGCCGCCGCTCGCCGTTCTGGCTGCGGGCGTGCCGGCGTTTGCGGCGGACTTCGCGATCCGTCTGGTGCGGCCAGGCGAGGATTATGCGTTTGCCTACCCCGAACCTACGCGCGCCTGGTGCATCCTGTTGGCCTTCGTGGGCCTGGTGCTTGCCGTGATGGTTTTGCGGTCGTCACGCTCGCCGCAGCAAGCGGGCGCAGCGGGCCTGTTCTGGTTTGCGGTGTTTGGCGCCCTTGCCTCGCTCATCGCCAGCGGCGTCTCGATCCTCTTCGCGATACCGGCGCTTGCTTACGCGCTTGGGTGGCTCGTTTCGCTTGTGTGGAAGCCGGCCGAAGCGATCGGCCGCTGGCTGGCCGCACTGCTGGTTCTGGTTGTTTGGGCGCCGACGCTCTTCCTCGTCGAACTCGCGCTCGGCTTCGGCATGCCGTTCGTGTTTGCGATCCTGGTCGCGTTGGTGCTGCTGCCCTGGTTCGGCGTCGTGACGCAGACGCAAGGTGAAGCGCGATGGCGCGGCGCCGCATGTGTGCTGGGCGGGGCGTCTGTTGTTGCGGTGATATTGGCGGCCCTCACGCCAGCCATGAGCGAGGCGCGTCCGCATCCGCTCAACCTCTCCTATTTCCTCGACGCAACCGACGGCGAGGCGCGCTTGCTTGCGGGCTCGGCGCAACGTGCGCTGCCGCGCGAGCTGCGCGGCGATTTCGAGCGCGCGTTCATTCTGCCCGGCGATCTGGTTGAGACGTGGGCTGCGCCAGCGGACGCGGAACAGATTCCAACGCCGGCTCTTGAGAACCTCAGTGTGGTGCAAGATGGCGATGAACAGATCGTGCGGGCGCGGCTCGTCATGAACGGCGCCTATCGCGCCACGGTGCGCATTCCGTTGAGCGCCGCACCCCAGCGTGTTCGCGTGAACGGCGTTGAGACGGATTTTGCCGATACGGGCGGTGAGCCGATCGATTTCATGAGTGTGGCGTGCCAGGGCCGCGCATGCGACGGCGTCGACATCGAAGTCGTGCTCAACGCGGACGTGGATGCGGACTGGTTCATCATCGGGCAGACGCCTGACCTGCGCGTCGAGGCGGCGAAGGCCATGCGGGCGCGACGGCCCGCGGATACGACGCCGATCCAGTTCGGCGACAGCGCGATCTCGCTGACGCGGTTCAGACCAGGCGGCTGACGAACCAATAGGCGCCGAGTGCGAACAGCATTGCGCCCGCGATGGGCGCGGCTTGGCGCGCCAGTTGCCCCGGCGCCAAGCGCAAACCCAAGCCGACGAGCAGCGCGCCCGCGATCACCGTGAGTTGGCCGAATTCGACGCCGAGATTGAATCCCAGCAAGGCCGCAAGCAGACGCGGCTGCGGCAGATCGAGTTCGCCAAGGGCGCCGGCGAAGCCGCAGCCGTGGATCAGCCCGAAAACCATCGCCAACAGCGCCGCGCCCCGCGGGAAACCGCGCGGATAGGCGTACACGAAAGCAGCGAGCCCGAACCAGATCAGCGGCGACATCGGGACGAAACCGGCTAGTGACGCGGCGCCGGCGATCGACAGCGCCGCCGCGGCGGGGGTCGAAACCGAGCGCATCCGCGCGGACCCGTCCTCGCCGACCTCCAGCGCAACGAACGCAATCGTGAACCCGATGAGCGCCTCGATCGCGAGCGTGTCCGGCCGAAGCGCGCCGATAGCGGCGAGGCCGAGGGTGGCCGTATGCCCGAGCGTGAACCCGGTCGCGGCGAAGATCAGCGTGCGCAGCCGCCCCGCGGTCAGCAACACCAGCGCCAGAATGAAGGCGACGTGGTCGAGGCCGGTCCAGACGTGATCGGCGCCGACGGGAATGAAGTGAAGCACGGTTTGGCCGGCCGTGCGGACTTCCGGTGCGATGGCGGGGACAAGCGTTGCGCGGGGATGCGGCTCGGTGAGCACGGCTTCAGCGCTGTGGCCCTCGCTGTCGCGCAGCGCCACGAAGTGAAGATGCGAGGGCGCGACACGCAAGAAGAGGCGGCTTTCGATCTCGAGAGCATCGCCAAGGCGGACGTTGTTGGGACAGGTGAAGGACCAATCCGCGATCACGCGCCCGCCCGGCGCCATGCTCGCGCGCGGATCGCCATTGGGCGCACAAGGCTTGCCGGCGGCGCTGAGCTGAAAGGCCTGCGTAACCTCCTCGGCGAACGTGGCGTCCAGCGAAGCTTCGCCGCCGAACACGTAAAGCCGGGTCACATCAAGTGCGTCGGCCTCGACATGGAGGCTGACCCTGTCGCCCTCGATGCTCCAGAGCGATTGCGATTGTGAACGCGTATGCGCCTGCGCGTCGGCCGCAATGCTGAGCGCGGCAAGGAGCGCGACGAGCAGCAGCCTCACGCGTCATCCCCCGCGCCGCGCTCGATGCGCGCGCGGCGTTTCAAGCGCTCGAGATAGGCCCGCGCGGCCGCCTCATCGGCGCGGCGGTCCCACTCGGCGCGCACTTGCTGCGCAACGCCCTCGTAAGCTGGCGCAGGCGCGGCGGCGAAACCGTTGACGCGCACAATGAGCACGCCGCCGCTCGCGCCGATGGGTTCAGAGACCTGTCCAGGCGCAAGCGCGGCCGCGGCGCGGGCGGCGTCCACACCGATCAAGCGCCGCCATTCCGCCTCGGGCAACGCGCCGCGCGGAATCTCCACCGCCATCGGATCGCCGAGACGCGAAGCGGTCGCGCTTTCCGCCAGCGCGGTGCGCACTTCGTCGACACGCGCCCGCGAAGGCGCGCCGCTCAAGAAGACGACGCTCGCCGCAAATCGCGGCGCCGGCGCGAAGAACCCGGCATTGTCGCGGTAGAATTGCTGCAGCTCTTCTTCGCTCGGCTCTGCGCCCGTGCGGTCGGCCACTGCGAGAGCGAGAACGGATTGCACCAACGCGCGCCGCGCGGCGAAGTCCGTTTCCGCGAGCCCCAGTTCGACGCCATGCTGCACCAGCAATTCTTCTTCGATGAGCCGCTCCAGCACCGCGGCTTCACGATCCGGCGTCACCGGATTGCGGCTGTCGTTTTCCAGCGCCAGCACCGCGCGCGCCAATGCATCACGCGGAATTGGCACGCCATTGACGATGGCGGCCGGCGCGTTGGCGATTTCGACGCGTGGCGCTCCGACCGCGCCGAACAGGGCAGCCGCAAGCCCGATTGCGCCGCCAAACGCGTAGTAGATTCCGGGACGCTTCAGCGACGCTGCGGCGCGTTGACGTAGATCGGCGAGGCCCACGCACGTTCCTCCACTTCACTCGTACAATTGTCGCTGCGGGCCGTGCGGTAATCGCCCCAGCACGGATTGACGCTCGTCGTACGGCCTTCCGCGTCTTGTGTCGGCCGCAGATTGTCGCCGTTGACGCGCGGCGTCGCCTCCTGGATCGCACGCACATAATACACGGCGTCGCGCCGGCCGCGGATGAAGTCCGGATCGCTGAACTCCACGCTGCAGCCTTGTCCCTGGTCGTTGCACGGGAAGGTGCGCCACACGTCTTCGATCAGTGCGGTCACGTCCTCTCCGCGTGCGATCTGCGGGCGGATGCGGACGACTTCGATACGCGTAATGCGCAGGCGTTCGTTTGTCGGGTTGTAGCATTCGCCGCCACACAGGCTTTCCAGCCGCTGCGCCGACATCCCCTGCGCGGTAAAATCCGGGCAGCCTGGCGCTTGCCGGAAATCGCCCGCGGCGCGCACGCGGAAACGCGGGGCCGCGTTCATCGTGACTTCCGCGCCCATCGCCGCTTCGCCGTTCGGCGCATTGACGAGATCGAACCACAAAAGAATGCGCGGGCCGCTGGTGGCGTAGACTTCGCGCCGTTCCAGCGCCGCGTAAATCTCCTCGCGCGTGCGCGCGCGGCTGTGGACGGCGGCGAGCGCGCCCGTCGTGAAGAAGCTCGCTTGCCGTTCCGCCTCGGTGAGCTGGAAGCCGGCGCGTTGCAGCAATTCTTCTTGCGAGATGTCGTTGGGATTGTCGTTCGGCGGCGCCTGCGGACCGAGGATACGCGTGCGCCACTCGTCGCTGTTGGCGCCGGCGGCTTCCGTGTGGCGCAGGCGCTCGATCGGCTTGTAGCCAGTGCCTGGGCGCGCGCGGTGATTGTCGGACGAACCGATGAATCCCCAGCGGAAACGGCGCCACTGATCTGGAGTGTCGAAGTTGGTGATGGCGAGGCCGTATTGCACGCTCGTGCGCGGGCGGTGCGCGAACGGCGGCACGAAACAATCGCGGCACTGGCCGGAGTCGAGCCAGTCCGTCGGCTCTTCGCCATCGACGAGCAGATGGTAGGCGACGCCAAGATTGGCCGCCCGCCGACGTGTCTCCACCGCGCGGGCCTCGCACGTCTCCGCGTTCTGTCCGCTTGCAACGCAGCGCGCGCGAATGATCTCGCCGGCGCGCCAGCACGCCGGTTCGTAATTAAGGCCAGGCGCCGGGCATTCGCCGGTCTGCCCGTCCGCGGAAAGCTCAACTTCGCGCCACGGCCTGTATTCCTCCGAATTGCCGTGTCCCGACATCACCTCGATCAGCGTTTGGCGCTCCGGCCGCTGATCTGCTTCGAGTTGTTTGTCGAACGTCGTCCCTGGCGGGGTATAGAAGCCCCACGACGTGCCGTGCGGGATCAGCAGATAATCCAGTCCTTGGGAGTCGAGCCTCTCGACGAGATCGCCCGGCGTGCCCGCGGACTCGTAGCAATTGGCCGGGAGTTCATTCGACGGCGTGTCGGGGTCGCAGTCGACCACGTCGCGCGTTTCGCGCAGATAGTGTTGAAGGTCGAAATAGTCCTGCCGGTTGCGCCAATCGAGGAACGGTATCCACCGGTTCAACGCAATGGGCGAGCCGCGAAGCGCCTGCGTCGCCACGCCGGCCGCAGCGATCGTGCGTTGTGCGATGCCCTCATCCTGTAGCCCAGGGAAGATAATGTTCTTGTGCCCGTAGTGATCGGTGGGCGTGCGGCCGACTTGCGTCCACTCGAACCCGACGAACGCGACCGTGTCGGGCGTTGCGCCGCCCGCGCCCACCGCATTGCATTGGCGGATCGACTCGCGCGTCTGCGCCCAGCGCGCGGGCGTTACCGCTTCGGCGTGATCGGTGATGGCCCAGAAGTCCAGTTGCGAGCAATAGCGCGCGAAATCGCACGCGTCGGCGAGTGGATACACGCCTTCGCCCCCGAAGATCGGCAGAGACCAGATGAAGGCGTCGGTGGAATACGTGGTGTGGACGTGAAGGTCGCCGAACAGGATGTGATCGTCGGTCGGCGCGCCGAGCGCTTCGGCGCCCGCCGTCACGCTCGCGGCCCGCGCCGCGATCGCGCTTTCAGGCAGCGCCGCGCCTTGGATTTCGCCGGCGCCGCGCGTGTGGCCGAACCAATCCCAATGCGTTGCGCCGAACGCCGTCAGCACCGCGCCGCCGATCACGACGGCCATAACGCCGAGCGCAATCCATCTACGCTGTGCCATGCCGGTCTCCCCTCCGCCTGAGCGAAGGCACGGTCGGAGTGAAGCGCCGCAGCGTCAAGGGGCGCCGTTGCGTCCACCTTGCGCCGCCGCCGCGACGGCGCAACACATTATGCGGGTGAGGAGGACGAGATGGCCGCGATCGAAGCGTTGCGCACGCCGGACGAGCGATTCCACAATCTGACGGGCTGGAGCTACGCACCGCACTATATCGACGATCTGCCCGGCTATGCAGGGCTTCGCATGCATTATGTAGACGAGGGGCCGCGCGATGCGCGTCAAACATTCCTCTGTTTGCACGGCGAGCCGAGCTGGGCTTACCTCTATCGCAAGATGGCGCCGGTGTTTCTGGAGAGCGGCGCGCGTGTCGTCGCGCCGGACTTCCTGGGCTTCGGGCGCTCGGACAAGCCTATCGACGACGCGGTCTATACCTTTAAGTTTCACCGCGACTTCCTGCTGCGTTTCATCGAGCGCCTCGATCTGAAGAACCTGACGCTTGTCGTGCAGGATTGGGGTGGCCTTCTGGGTCTCACCATTCCCGTCGATATGCCGGAGCGCGTCGCGCGCCTGCTGATCATGAACACGGGTTTTCCCGTCGGCGCACAGCCGACGCCAGGTTTTCTCGCATGGCGTTCGTATTGCGCGAGCACGCAAGACCTGCCGGTTGGGGCGCTTCTACAGCGCGCCAATCCCGAGGTCACCGATGCCGAGGCCGCGGCTTACGACGCGCCATTTCCAGATGCGCGCTACAAGGCGGGCGTTCGCCGCTTTCCCCAGCTTGTGCCGATCGCATCCGAAGCGGCGGACGAAGAGGTGATGACGATCGGACGCGCGGCCCGCGACTGGTGGTCGACCAAGTTCGACGGCCAGAGCTTCATGGGCGTGGGACTAGCCGATCCTGTGCTGGGCAAGCCGGTGATGGACAAGATGCACGAGGCGATCCGCAATTGCCCGCCGCCGATGGAAATGGAGGGCGTCGGCCATTTCGTGCAGGAGCGGGGCGAGCCGCTCGCGCGTGCTGCGCTCAAGTATTGGGGCGATCTCTAGAACCGGCCGATGTTCTTGCGGACGATCGCGCCGATGATGATCAGGAACGCTGCAAGCCGCAGCAAGTAGAGCCAGCTCCGCTCCTCAAGCGGCAGTCCCAACAGCGTCGTCAGCGCCTGGTTCAGCGCCAGCAGCAGGAAAGCGATCGAGAATACGAGGAAGAGCGAGTCTCGTGTTCTCCTCCAGAAGCGCAGGAAGAAGACCGCGCATACGGCGAAGCCCATTGCGATCATGCCGGAGAAGAAATCGGGCGAGAGCATCATTCGACTTCCCAAATGAAGCCGTAGATCAACACGCAAACCGCGGCGAGCGCGGCCAGGTAGCGAAACGTGAGCAGGTTGATGTCCGGAAACAGGATCATGTCGCCGAGCACGAAGAAATTGTTCACGGCGAGACAGATGAAGGCGATCGCGCTCCACAGCAGCAGTCGCGTGCGCGTGCGCAGGTAAGACCTGAGCAGAAGCCCCGCGCAGATGGCGCTTGTCAGAAAGCACAGCGAATAGACAAGCGTTGGCATCTCAGTCGTCCTTTTTCGGAAAGCGAAATGCGTCGGCGAAGGATTTCAGCCGATCCGTCGGCGCGGCCACGATTGCGTTGATGATGGTGACCGGCTTTTCGGCGTAGGCAGCTTCGAGTTCTGTGGTGAGCCGATCAAGGGCGGGCGCCACAGGCGCATAGCGCCAAGCGCCGGTTTCCTCACGCACTACTAGTCCCGCGGTCTGCAGTTGGTCGAGGCAAGTGCTGACAAGCGTTGGCGTCGCGCGCAGGGCGAGGACCAGTTCCTCGAGCGCCGAGGCTCGCGGCGCTTGCTTTCGCATCAACAACAGGAGTTCGAGCGCCCAAGTTGAGCGGATCGACGCCCGGATGAAGCTCAGGGGGTCGTCAGAAATCACCCTTTAGCCTGCAAATTTCCCTTTGAGTCCAAAGCACATGCGTCCGCCCTAACCGGTATTCGGCGGACATTTCAACCCCCGTAATAATTTCCTGGAACCGATGGAACCGCCGCGGCGTTGGGGTCTGGCGCGGGGATGTGTGCGGACGCGGTTCCCCGCCGCGCGCCGGCCGTGGCCGGCGCATAAAACGCGTCCAGCGTGGCTGGCGGGAGTGGGTGTCTCCATGGAAGGAAAATCGGCTGCGGTGCGCTCACGCCAGAGCAATGGGGTGAGCCGTGCTGAGACCGGGAATGGGCACGACGACCCGACCGAAGTCCAATTGCGCGAACTGCTTCAATCGCTTCAGTCGATGAAAGTCGGCGACTTCTCCGCTCGCCTTCCCGGCGATTGGACCGGCGTGATGGGCAAGGTCGCCGACGCGTTCAACGACATCGTCGCCTCCAACCAGCGCATGGCCGCAGAACTCGAGCGTGTCGGCTACACGGTCGGGCGCGAAGGCCGCACCAAGCAGCGCGTGAAGTTTGCAAATCGCGCCGGCGCGTGGGGCGAAATGGAAGGTTCGGTCAACACGCTGATCGACGACCTGCTCTGGCCGACGGAAGAAATGACCCGCGCCGTCGGCGCTGTCGCTCAGGGCGACCTCCTGCAGACAGTTCGTCTCGAAGTCGATGGCCGCCCCTTGAAGGGTGAATTCCTGCGTTCCGCCAAGATCGTCAACACGATGATCCGGCAGCTTCGCGAATTTTCCTCGGAAGTTATCCGCGTTGCGCGCGAAGTCGGCGCCGAAGGCAAGCTGGGCGGCCAGGCGCAGGTGCGCGAAGTGACCGGCGTCTGGAAGGAGCTCACGGAATCCGTGAACTCGATGGCGGATAACTTGACCTCTCAGGTCCGCAACATCGCCGAAGTGACGATCGCTGTCGCCAACGGCGATTTGTCGAAGAAGATCACCGTCGACGTGCGCGGCGAAATTCTGCAACTGAAAGAAGCCATCAACACGATGGTGGACCAACTGCGTTCGTTCGCCTCGGAAGTGACGCGCGTGGCGCGCGAAGTCGGAACCGACGGCAAGCTCGGGGGCCAGGCCATCGTGCCAGGCGTCGCGGGCACGTGGAAGGATTTGACCGACTCCGTCAACGCCATGTGCGGCAACCTGACGGACCAAGTCCGCAACATCGCGCAAGTGACCACGGCCGTCGCGCGCGGCGATTTGAGCCGCAAGATCACCGTCGAGGTGCGCGGTGAAATCCTCGAACTGAAAGACACCATGAACACCATGGTGGACCAATTGAACTCGTTCGCTTCGGAAGTGACGCGCGTCGCCAAGGAAGTCGGCACGGAAGGCAAGCTCGGTGGTCAGGCGGCGGTGCCGGGCGTCGCAGGCACATGGAAAGATCTCACCGACAACGTGAACTTCATGGCGTCTAACCTGACAGGTCAGGTGCGTAACATCGCGGAAGTCGCGACCGCCATCGCCGGCGGCGATTTGTCGAAGAAGATCACCGTCAACGTTTCGGGCGAAATCCTGGAACTGAAAGAGACCATGAACACCATGGTCGATCAGCTCAACGCCTTCGCCGGCGAAGTGACGCGCGTTGCGCGCGAAGTCGGCACGGAAGGCCAGCTCGGCGGCCAGGCCAACGTTACGGGCGTCGCGGGCACGTGGAAGGATTTGACCGAGTCCGTGAACTCGATGGCGTCCAACCTCACGGCCCAGGTCCGCAACATCGCCGAGGTGTCGACCGCCATCGCCAACGGCGACTTGTCGAAGAAGATCACCGTCGACGTGCGCGGTGAAATTCTCGAACTCAAAGACACCATCAATACGATGGTCGACCAACTCAACGCCTTCGCCGGCGAAGTGACGCGGGTTGCGCGCGAAGTCGGCACGGAAGGAAAGCTTGGCGGTCAGGCCATGGTGCGCGGCGTCGCCGGTACGTGGAAGGACCTCACCGACAACGTGAACTTCATGGCCGGCAATTTGACGGGTCAGGTTCGCAACATCGCTGAAGTCGCCACAGCCGTCGCCAAGGGCGACTTGTCGAAAAAGATCACCGTCGATGCGTCAGGCGAAATTCTTTCGCTGAAAGAAACGCTGAACACGATGGTGGACCAACTGAACGCCTTCGCCGCCGAAGTGACGCGCGTGGCGCGCGAAGTCGGCACCGAGGGCAAGCTGGGCGGCCAGGCGCAAGTGCTCGGCGGCGGCGGCACGTGGAAGGATTTGACTGACAACGTGAACTCGATGGCCGGCAACCTCACCGGCCAGGTGCGCAACATCGCCGAAGTCGCGACCGCGATCGCCAATGGCGACTTGTCGAAGAAGATCACGGTCGATGTGCGCGGCGAAATCCTTCAGTTGAAGGAAACGCTCAACACGATGGTCGACCAACTGAACCGGTTCGCCGGCGAAGTGACGCGCGTCGCGCGCGAGGTCGGCACGGAAGGCAAGCTCGGCGGTCAAGCGCAGGTCCCGGGCGTCGGCGGCACGTGGAAGGACTTGACGGACAACGTCAATTCGATGGCCGGCAATTTGACGTCTCAGGTGCGCAACATCGCCGAAGTGACGACGGCCGTCGCCAAGGGCGATCTCTCGCGCAAGGTCACGGTCGACGTGAAGGGCGAAATTCTGGAGCTGAAGAACACCGTCAACACCATGGTGGACCAGTTGAACTCGTTCGCCTCGGAAGTGACGCGCGTTGCGCGCGAAGTGGGCTCGGAGGGCAAGCTGGGCGGCCAGGCGCAAGTCCCGGGCGTCGCCGGCACGTGGAAGGACCTTACCGACAACGTGAACTTCATGGCCTCGAACCTCACGGGCCAGGTGCGCAACATCGCCGAGGTCGCGACCGCCATCGCCAACGGCGACTTGTCGAAGAAGATCACCGTCGACGTGCGCGGCGAAATCCTTCTGCTGAAGGAAACGCTGAACACGATGGTCGACCAGCTCAACGCTTTCGCCGGCGAAGTGACGCGCGTGGCGCGCGAAGTCGGCTCCGATGGGCGCCTGGGCGGTCAGGCCGTGGTGCCCGGCGTCGGCGGCACGTGGAAGGACTTGACCGACAACGTCAACCTCTTGGCGGCGAACCTCACCACGCAGGTCCGCAACATCGCCGAAGTCACTACCGCCGTCGCGCGGGGTGACTTGACGCGCAAGATCACCGTCGACGTGAAGGGTGAAATTCTTGAGGTGAAGAACACCATCAACACCATGGTCGACCAACTCAATGCGTTCGCTTCGGAAGTGACGCGCGTTGCGCGCGAAGTCGGCACCGAAGGACAGCTCGGCGGTCAAGCCGTCGTGCCTGGCGTCGCGGGCACGTGGAAGGATCTGACCGACACCGTCAACGTCATGGCCGCCAACCTGACCGAACAGGTGCGCGGCATCGTGAAGGTGGTGACGGCGGTCGCTGAAGGCGACCTCAACCAGAACCTCACCGTGAAATCGAAGGGCGAGGTCGCGGCCCTCGCCGACACGATCAACAACATGACGCGCACGCTCGCGACGTTCGCCGACCAGGTGACGACGGTTGCGCGCGAGGTGGGCGTCGAAGGGCGCCTCGGCGGTCAGGCCAACGTGCCGGGCGCGGCCGGCACGTGGAAGGATCTCACCGGCAACGTGAACCTGCTCGCCGCGAACCTGACCACCCAGGTTCGCTCCATCGCCGAAGTCGCGACAGCGGTGACGAAGGGCGATCTCACCCGCCTCATCCAGGTCGATGCGCGCGGCGAAGTCGCCGAACTCAAGGACAACATCAACACGATGATCGACAACCTCCGTCTGACGACGGAGCGCAACACCGAGCAGGACTGGCTGAAGACCAACCTCGCCAAGTTCACGTCGATGTTGCAGGGCCAGCGCGATCTGGGATCGGTCGGCCGGCTGCTGCTGTCCGAACTCGCGCCACTGGTCGATGCGCACCAGGGCGTCATCTATCAGTTGGTCAGCGATGACGGCGAAGCCGTGTTGCGCCTCCTCTCCGCGTACGCGGATCAGGGGAACGACGGGCATCCGAGCCGGCTTCAGATCGGCGAAGGCATGGTCGGCCAATGCGCAGCGGACAAGCGCCGCATGCTGATCACAGAGGTGCCGGATAAGGTCGTGCCGATCCGCTCTGCGCTGTTCCGTTCCTCGCCACGCAATATCATCGTGCTGCCGGTGTTGTTCGAAGGCCAGGTCAAGGCCGTTATCGAACTCGCAACCACCGGCGAATTCACGACACTGCAAACCACCTTCCTCGAACAGCTCACCGCCTCGATTGGCATCGTCTTGAACTCGATCGAAGCAACGATGCAGACGGAAGGCCTGCTCACCCAGTCGCAACAGCTCGCCGGCGAATTGCAGGCGCAGCAGCGCGAGTTGCAGCAGACCAACGAACAACTCGAGCAAAAGGCTCAGCAGGTCGCCGAACGCAACGTGGAAGTCGAGCGCAAGAACCAGGAGCTGGAGCAGGCGCGGCGGGCGCTCGAAGAAAAGGCCGCCGAACTTGCGTTGACGTCCAAGTACAAGTCCGAGTTCTTGGCGAACATGTCGCACGAGTTGCGCACGCCGTTGAATTCGATCCTGATCCTGGGCCAGCAGCTCACCGACAATCCGGACGGCAATTTGACGACCAAGCAAGTGGAATTTGCGCGCTCCATCCACTGCGCGGGCACCGACCTGCTTAACCTCATCTCGGACATCCTGGACCTGTCGAAGATCGAGTCCGGCACGGTGACGGTCGAAGCGGAGGAGATTTACTTCCAGAACTTGCTGGACCGCGTCGCGCTGCCGTTCCGCCACGAAGCCGAAAATCGCGGTCTCTCGTTCGACGTGCACGTTGATCCGAGCGTCGGGCGCAGCATCATCACCGACTCCAAGCGTCTGCAGCAGGTGTTGAAGAACCTCCTGTCGAACGCCTTCAAGTTCACTGAATCGGGCGGCGTCCGGCTTGATCTGCATGCGGCCGCGGAAGGATGGAACACAGGCCATCCCGTCCTCAGTCAAGCGCCGCTCGTCGTGGCGTTCACGGTGTCGGACACGGGCATCGGCATCCCGCTCGACAAGCAGCGCATTATCTTCGAGGCGTTCCAGCAGGCGGACGCGTCGACCAGCCGCCGCTACGGCGGCACGGGCCTTGGACTCGCGATCAGCCGTGAACTCGCGTCGCTGCTCGGCGGCGAAATCCAACTGCGCTCAGTGCCGGGCGAAGGCTCCACCTTCACACTCTATCTGCCGATCGCCTATGTCGGCGCCAGCGCGCCGGCGCGTCCGGCGCCGAACGCGCAGCAGATGCAGCAGCAATTGGCGGCGAATCGCGCTCCGCCGATCGAACGCATCGCCGACGACCGCAACGAGATCCAACCGGGCGAGAGCGTGCTGCTGATCGTCGAGGACGATCCGCAC
>JAEWNX010000139.1 GCA_023461135.1 Pseudomonadota bacterium | reverse complement strand
GTTGCCGACTACGATGCGACGGAGGACGACGCCATCCGCAAACGGCGCTTCTTCAAACACGTGGCCGACATCACATCGTGCCCCGTCATCCGCCGCTGGCTCGACGATCTGGAAGACGAAGCCAAGCGCTTCCGCTTCGCGCCAGCATGACGAACCGCGTCATCGCCTGGACCGCCGATGACGCCGAACGGCACGCGGTCGGCCAGTTCATGGCGCGCGTCATCGCGCAGGACGCCGCCTACATATCGCACGGTGAGATTCAGACCGCGCTCAGCCCGGACGGCAAGACCTGGGCGCCTGATCTCGCGCGCCGCTTCGGCGAAGATATGCGTCAGCTCGGCCCGAACCGCAGCGTCGCCATCATGCGCGACGGCGGGCGCCTGGTCGGCGCGGCCATTGTGCTCTGGGAAACGGGCGCGCTTGAAGCGCCGCACGCCATCCTGGAGGACATCGCCGTCGAGCCCGCCGCGCGCGGCGCCGGCGCGGGCGAAGCGCTCGTGCATTTTATCGAAGCCGAGGCCAAGGGGCGCGGCATGAAGTGGGTGTTTCTCGAAAGCGGCCTGCGCAACGCAGGCGCTCATCGCTTCTTCGAGCGACACGGCTATGAGCCGGTGTCGTCGGTGTTCGCCAAACGACTCTAGCCGTACGTAATCGAAATGGCCTTGAGCTCGGTGTACTTCTCGAGAGCATGCAGCGAGCGGTCTCGCCCGAAGCCGGATTGCTTCATGCCGCCGAACGGCATTGTGATGTCGCACGCATCCCAGCCGTTCACCCATACCAGGCCCGCACGCAACGCGCGCGCCACACGGTGCGCGCGGCTGACATTTCCGGTCCACAGGCCGGACGCCAGGCCGTACACGGTGTCGTTGGCGATGCGCACCGCCTCCTCTTCCGTCTTGAAGCCAATCACGCCCAGCACCGGTCCGAACACTTCCTCACGCGCCAGCGTATGCGTGTTTTCCACGCGATCGAAGACCGTTGGCGCGATGTAGTACCCGCCCGTCTCCTCGCGCACGCGTCCACCGCCCACGGCAAGCTTAGCGCCCTCCTTTTTCGCCGTTTCGCAATAGCCGAGCACGCGCCTCATCTGCGCTTCGCTGACGATGGCGCCCGCGACGCTCCCCGGATCGAGCGGATCGCCCGGCATGTAGTGCTTCGAGCGTGCAATCACCTTCTCGACGAAGGCGTCTTTGATCTTCTCTTCGACCAGCAAGCGCGAGGCGGCGTTGCAGATTTCGCCCTGGTTGAAGAAGATGCCCCACGCTGCAGCGTCCGCCGCCGCGTCGAGATTTTCCGCGTCGGCGAACACGATTTGCGGGCTCTTGCCGCCGAGTTCGAGCGCGACGCGCTTCAGGTTGCTCTCCCCCGCATAGATCATCAACTTGCGCCCGACTTCACCGGACCCCGTAAAGGCGACAAGGTCGACATCCATGTGCCGCGCCAGCGCCTGGCCCGCGTCATCGCCAAAACCCGGCACGACGTTCAGCACGCCCGGCGGCACGCCGGCTTCGAGCGCAAGTTCGCCAAGCTTCAGCGCGGTCGAAGGCGATTGCTCGGCCGGTTTCAGCACGATCGAATTGCCCATCGCCAGCGCCGGCGCCACTTTCCAGCACGCCATGTGCAGCGGGAAGTTCCACGGCACGATCGCAGCGACGACGCCTAGCGGCTCGCGCACCACGAACGACAGGCGCTCCGCCGGCGTCACGGCGACTTCACCGTACACTTTGTCCAGCGCCTCCGCGTACCAGCGGATCGAATTGATCGCAGTCGGGATGTCGATGGAGAGCGTGTCGCGGATGGGCTTGCCCATATCGAGCGTCTCGAGGAACGCAAGTTCTTCGAGATCGCGCTCCATCAGCTCGGCGAGCCGGAACATGATCTTCTTCTTCTCGCGCGGCGTTTTCAGCCGCCAACGCCCATCCTCGAACGAGACCCGCGCCGCTTTCACGGCGAGATCGATATCGCGGGCGTCGCCCTCGGCGACCTGTACCAGCACCTTGCCGTCGCGTGGCCCGATATTGGCGAACGTGCTCTCCGACTGAGCGCCCACAAGTTTGCCGTCGATCACGGCTTGCGTGGGAAACTCCACGGTGGCGGCGCGGTCGAGATTTTTCTGAAGTGTCATTGGCGTCGTTTAGCTCAAGAACAGTTGCGCCAGCAATCGCAGAGGCGGACAATTGGACATGCCCGACACGCCGCGCCCCAACTCGCTCGACGCCTTCTGGATGCCGTTTACGCCGAACCGGGCGTTCAAGGCCGATCCGCGCATGGTCGTGCGCGCCGAAGGCATGTTCTATTACACGCCGGACGGCCGCGCCGTCCTCGACGGGACATCGGGTCTCTGGTGCTGCGCTGCGGGCCACGGCCCCAGGCGCGTCGTCGAAGCGATTCAGCGCGCCGCCGCCGAACTCGACTATGCGACCACATTCAATCTTGGTCATCCGCTGGCGTTCGAGTTCGCCAATCGTCTCGGCCAAATCCTGCCGGACGGGCTCGACCGCATCTTCTTCACCAATAGCGGCTCAGAATCCGCCGACACCGCGCTCAAAATCGCGCTCGCCTACCAGCAGGCGCGCGGCAAGGCCGGGAAGTATCGACTGATCGGGCGCGAGCGCAGCTATCATGGCACCAATTTCGGCGGCATCAGCGTGGGCGGCATCGTGCGCAACCGCCGGACCTACGGGCCGATGGTCGCCGGCGTCGATCATCTGCCGCACACGCTCGACATTGCCCGCAACGCCTTCTCGCGCGGCCAGCCGCAACATGGCGTCGAGTTCGCCGATGCGCTTGAGCGCCTGGTGCAATTGCACGATGCGAGCACGATCGCCGCTGTCATCGTCGAGCCTGTTGCAGGCTCCGCCGGCGTGATTATCCCGCCGCAAGGCTATCTCCAGCGCCTGCGCGAATTGTGCACGAAGCACGACATTCTCCTGATCTTCGATGAAGTAATCACCGGCTTCGGCCGCCTCGGCGCGCCGTTCGCGTCACACTATTTCGGCGTCAAGCCCGACATCCTGACCATGGCGAAGGCGATCACCAATGCGGCCGTGCCAATGGGCGCCGTCGCGGCGTCGCGCGAAATCTACGACACGATCACCAGCAATGCGCAGATGCCGATCGAACTCTTCCACGGCTACACGACAAGCGGCCATCCCCTCGCCTGCGCCGCCGGCCTCGCCACGCTAGACACGCTCCGCGAAGAAGGCCTGTTCGAACGCGCCGCCGAACTCGCGCCCTATTGGGAGAACGCGCTCCATTCGCTGCGCGACGCACCGCACGTTGTCGACATCCGCAATCTCGGGCTTATCGGCGGCGTCGAGCTCGCGCCCCGCGCCGACGCAAGCCGCGCCGGCGAGATTTTCCGCAAATGCTTCGACGCGGGCGTGTTCATCCGCTTCACCGGCGACGTCCTCGCCTTCTCCCCGCCGCTGATCGTGGAAAAGAGCCAGATCGATCAGATCGTCGATACAGTGCGCACAGCGCTGCAGAGCGTTGCGTGATGGAGGTGCTGGAGAACATCGAAGCACTCGCGCGTATCGGCGCGGGAGAGATAGAATCTCTCACCCGCGCCGCGACGGACGCGACCTTCTACGGCATCCCGCTTACAGAAGAGCAGATCGCCGCGAACCGCCGTCCAACTGCCATCAGCACAGAGCAGTGCAACGACGCCGCCCGAAGCGCCGATCGCTATTTTGCGGCGGCATTTCTCGATGGGCGTTTTGCGGGGTATGTCATTTCCACCTGCCATGCGCCCGACAGCCGTGAGCTGGACTGGCTCATGGTGCATCCCGATTTTCACGGCACACCGATTTCGGCCGCGCTGATGGATGCCGGCATGACCTGGCTCGGTTGCGACAAGCCCATGTGGCTGAACGTTCTTCAGCACAACAGGCGCGCGATCCATTTCTATGAAAGGTTCGGCTTCGTCATCGATCCGGACGCGCGTACAGCGCATCTCGTCCCGCACTACATCATGCGCCGAGCGGCAGCTTGATCTCCGCACCCCGAAAGCGCGCATAAAACACCATGGTCGAAGCCATTTTTCTTCTCCTCGCCAATTTTGTCCTCTCGCTGGCGTTCTTCTTATTGCTATGGGGCGTCAGCATCGCCGTGCGCGATCCAAGTTTCGTGGACGCGTGGTGGGCGCTCGGCGTCATCGTGCTCGCGTGGAGCAGCTATTTTCAGCCGGATGTCCCTACGCCGCACGGCCTCTTGCTCGCGGTGCTGGCGACGGCGTGGGCGCAGCGGCTGGGGCTCTTCTTGCTTTGGCGCTGGCGCAAGCATGGCCACGACCGACGTTACGCAAGGATGTTTGACCGTGCCAAGCAGAAGCGCGGCTGGGGCTTCGCGACGACGTCACTGCTATTCGTCTTCCTGCCGCAGATGATGCTGCAGATCGTCATGGCGCTGCCGGTGCAGATCAGCCAGATCGGCGACGATCCGCGTCCGTTTGGCGCGCTCGCGTTGGCGGGCGCAGCGCTTGCCGTGTTCGGCATTCTTTACGAAGCCGTCGCCGATGCACAGCTCGCGCGGTTCAAGGCCGATCCCGCCAACGCCGGCGCGGTGATGGACGGCGGGCTATGGCGCTATTCGCGCCATCCGAACTATTTCGGCGAACTCTGCACATGGTGGGGGCTTTACGCGATCGCCTGCGAAACACCTCTGGGTGCGTGGAGCTTCCCCGGCCCGCTGCTGCTGACATTCCTGCTCACGCGCGTCAGCGGCGCGCCGACAACCGAGCCGCATCTGCAGAAAACGCGTCCCGACTACGAAGCCTACAAGCGGCGCACGTCGAGCTTCATTCCGCTTCCGCCGAAGCAGGCGTAGAAAAACGCTACATTGGCGAGGGCGCCCCCGCCCTTGAAGTTATTATAACGCGCCCCAACTCTGCGGACTCATTGAGCCAAGGAGCGGCGATGGCTTTTGGTTGGCGCAGCGCTGCCGGACTGGAGAGAATCGCCATCGGCGGCGGCCAGATTCCAACCGTGCGCCACTTCAGGCGATTGCGCTTTCCAATCTGGATCATCGGCGCCGGCGTCCACGAAAATCCACGCTTCTATAAATACTACTGGCGCATCTGGACCCGCGACGACGCGATTGCCGATACCGAGATGCCCGAAATGAAGCGCCACTACGGGTACTATCCTTGGAATTACATCGTCCCCGCGCTGTCGTTCTCCACCGCTATAAATCGCATGCAGACGCTGTGCGCGTGCGATGAGTTGTTCCTGGTCTCGGAAGAAAAGATCAAACGCGAGGACCCTGAGGCGCCATGGGATTTCGACGTCATTCGCGCTCGCGGCGGACAATTGGCGCCGGCCTATGACGACGATGCCGACGAACCCTTCTTCGGGCACAAATGACGCCGGCCCCCGTCCGAGAGCTAACTGAATCGTCCGCGAGCTCGAGCGGCAAGGTCAATTTTGGGCAACGGCCCGCCTGCGCGTGATGCGCCGGCGCCCTCGCTTGGCGCCCAGCTCGTCTGCTCGAATTTGCCCAGCACGCTGGTCGGCAGAAAGCGCGAGCGGATGGCGTAGACGTGCTTGTCGCCGCCCTTGCCTTGCTGCGTGTGATAGAAACGCTGCGGCGTTATGAGGTGCAGTTCGTCCTTCGCGCGCGTCATCGCTACGTAGAGGAGCCGCCGCTCCTCCTCCAGCTCCGCCGTCGAGCCCGCGCCGAGATCGGACGGCATGCAGCCATCGACCACGTTCAGCACGAACACGTTCTTCCACTCCTGCCCTTTGGCGGAGTGAATGGTGGAGAGGATGAGGTAGTCGTCGTCTTTCTGCGCGGGACCGGACTCATCGCTTGTGGAGTTCGGCGGATCGAGCGTGAGTTCGGTGAGGAAGGTGGTGCGCGAGCCGAATGTGGCGCCGATGCGCTGCAGCTGCTCGATGTCGCCCACGCGCACGCGCGCATCCTCGTAGCGTTCGTTCATCACCGGCGCGTACCAGCGCGCGGCGAGATCGAGATCGCCGGGCCATGTGGGGCCGCGAAGATCGTCGAGCATCGCCTTCAGGCCATCCCACGCTTCGCCCGCGCCAGCGGGCGGCGCTGTGTTGCGCACGACGCCAAACGCGCCTGTTTCGTCCATCGCGTCCAGAATGCGCGCCGCGCGCGCGGGGCCGACGCCGGGCACGAGCTGCAAAGTGCGAAAGCCGGCAATACGGTCGCCGCCGTTCTGCGCCCAGCGCAGGATCGCGAGAAAATCCTTCACGTGCGCGGCTTCGAGGAATTTCAAGCCGCCGAATTTCACGAACGGAATGTCGCGCTTGGCCAGCTCCAGCTCCACCGGCGCGGAGAAATCCGCCGCGCGGAAGAGCACGGCTTGCGACGTCAGCGCCATGCCGCGCTCGCGCGCCTCCAGCACGCACTCGGCGACGTACGAGGCCTGCGCCGCTTCATCGCGCACGCTGACCAGCCTGGGCGCAGCCCCGCCCCCGCGCGCGGTGCGCAAATTCTTGGTGAAGCGCTCTTCGGCGAGATCGATCACCGCGTTCGACGCTTCGAGGATCGGCGCGGTGGAGCGATAATTCTGCTCCAGCGTCACCAGCCGCGCCGGCGGCGTGAACACGCCGGGAAAATGCAGGATGTTGCGCACGTCCGCCGCGCGGAACGAATAGATCGACTGCGCATCATCGCCCACCACCGTCACACCCCGCCCATCCGGCTTCATCGCCAGCAGAATGCGCGCCTGCAGTTTGTTGGTGTCCTGGTATTCATCGACCAGCACGTGATCGAAGCGCGCACCGACTTCGGCCGCGAGCGCCGGCTCGTTCATCGCCTCGGCCCACAGCCAGAGGAGATCGTCGTAATCCAGCACGTTCTGCTTTTGCTTGGCCTCCACGTACGCAGCAAAGAGCCGCTTCAGCTCCGCCTCCCATTCGCGGCACCACGGAAACGCCGCCGCCAGCGCATCGGCAATCGACTCATCCGCATTCACCACGCGCGAATAGATCGCCAGACACGTGCCCTTCATCGGAAAGCGCTTGGCGCTTGTGGCGACGCCCAGCTCCTGGCGCACCATGCCCATCAGGTCGGCGCTATCGGCGCGATCGTGGATGGTGAAATCGGGATCGACGCCGATCAGCGGCGCCAGTTCGCGCAACAGCCGCGCGCCGATGGCGTGAAACGTCCCCGCCCACGCAATGCGCACATCGCCGCCCAGCGCCTTGCCGACGCGCGCAATCATTTCGCTCGCCGCGCGGCGCGAAAAGGTCAGCAGCAGAATGCGCGACGGATCGGCGCCGTTCGCCACCAGATGCGCCACGCGCGTCGCCAGCGTCTTGGTCTTGCCCGACCCCGCGCCCGCAATCACCAGCAGCGGCTCGGCCCCATGCTCCACTGCCGCGCGCTGCTCCGCGTTCAGATCATCCAGCGCAACGGACATGATTCGCGACATGCGCAGAGGGTGAAGTGTTTCGCCTTTGTTCGCAACGTTTGGCGAACCACTGCGCGGGTTCTAGGTTCTCCCACGCTATGCCCTCCACGGTGATCGAGGATGTCGCTTACCACGCTCCGCAGCGCGAGCTGCGCATCACCTTCACGACTGGCCGCATCTACATCTACGCCAACGTTCCGCCGCACGTCGTCGAAGCGCTGGTCCGCGCCGGCTCGCGCGGCGCCTATTTCAACAGATACATCCGCGACCGGTACGCGTACCGGGAGATCGATCCTAACCCCTAAGCATCCACATCCGCTTCCAGCGCGAATTCCTGGATGAACTCGCGCCGCGGCTCCACCACGTCCCCCATCAGCTTGGAGAACATCTCGTCGGCATCATCGGCGTGGTCGACCTTCACTTGCAGCAGGTTGCGGATTTCCGGGTCGAGCGTGGTTTCCCAGAGTTGCTCGGCGTTCATTTCGCCGAGGCCCTTATAGCGCTGGATGGAAATGCCCTTGCGGCCGGCGGCTTGGATCGCGTGCAGCAGCGAGAGCGGGCCGTGCACGACGCTTGTCTCCTGCCCGCGGCGCAGCACGCCCGGGGCGCCGTAAGCTTCGCGTAGAGCCGGCCCGCGATCCGCAAGGCGGCGCGCATCGGCCGACGCGAGGAAGAGCTTGTCGAGCACGTGCCGCTCGGCGACGCCGCGCACGGTGCGTTCGAGCACGAGCGCACCGTCGGGATCGAAGCGGCCCACCCATGTCGCCTCGCCTTCCTCGGCGATCGCGTTGAGCTGGCGCGCGGCCTCTTGCGCTTCGGCATCGCCCGCGCCCGGTGCGAACGCGCCGGCGAGCACGGAATGGCCGAGCACGTCGTCCGGCGCGCGCCCATGCAGGCGGTTGACCAGAGCCTCCACGCTCATCGCTTCGCGCGCGAGGCGCTTCAGATCATCGCCGGCGATCTGCGCGCCGCCCGCCGTCTCGAACACGGCGCCGGCGGCGCCTTCCTCGATCAGGAAGCTCTCGAACTCGGCTTGGTCCTTCAGATAGCGGCCACCCTTGCCTTTGCTCGCTCTGTAGAGCGGCGGCTGGGGGATGTAGAGGAAGCCCCCGTCGATGATCTCCGGCATCTGGCGATAGAAGAACGTGAGCAGCAGCGTGCGGATGTGGGCGCCGTCGACGTCGGCGTCCGTCATGATGATGATCTTGTGATAACGCAGCTTGTCGAGATCGATGTCGCCTTCGCCGCGGCCGATGCCGGCGCCAAGCGCGGTGATCAGCGTGCCCACCTGTTCGGATGAAAGCATCTTGTCGAAGCGCGCGCGCTCGACGTTGAGGATCTTGCCCCGCAGCGGCAGCACGGCTTGGTACTCGCGGTTGCGGCCTTGCTTGGCTGAGCCGCCGGCGGAATCGCCCTCGACGATGAAGAGTTCGCTCTTGGCCGGATCCTTCTCCTGGCAATCGGCGAGCTTGCCGGGAAGCGAGGCGACGTCGAGCGCGGACTTGCGGCGCATTTCGCGCGCTTTGCGGGCAGCTTCGCGGGCGGCGGCGGCCTGCACGATCTTGCCCATCACCGTCTTGGCGTGCGCCGGGTTTTCCTCAAACCATTGCGCCAGCGCTTCGGCCATCAGACTTTCGACCGCGGGGCGCACTTCGGAGGAAACCAGTTTTTCCTTGGTCTGAGAGGAGAACTTGGGGTCCGGCACTTTAACGGAAAGCACGCACGTGAGCCCTTCGCGCGCGTCATCGCCGGTGATCTCGACCTTTTCCTTTTTCGCCAGGCCGGAGCTCTGCATGTAATTGTTGACGACGCGCGTGAGCGCGCCGCGGAAGCCCGCGAGGTGCGTGCCGCCGTCCTTCTGCGGGATGTTGTTGGTGAAGCAGAGCGTGGTTTCGTGGTAGCCGTCGTTCCATTGCAGCGCGGCCTCGATGTTGATGCCGTCGCGCTCGCCGACGACGTAAACCGTGTCGGGGATGAGCGGCGTGCGTGACCGGTCGAGGTGGGCGACGTAGGCTTTGACGCCGCCTTCGTAGAAGAGCGTTTCCTCGAACGGCTCCGGCCCGCGCAGATCCTTGAAGATGATCTTCACGCCGGAATTCAGGAACGCGAGTTCGCGCAGGCGGTGTTCGATCGTCTTGCGATCGTACTCCGTCATGGTGAACGTCTTTGGCGACACCAGAAAGCGCACGGCTGTGCCGCGCTTGGGCTTGCCGTCGGCCTGGATGGGCGCTGCGCCGACTTCCGCCAGCGGCGCTTCGGCGTCGCCCTCGCGGAAGCGCATGTAGTGCTCTTTGCCGGCGCGCCAGATGCGCAGATCGAGCCATTCGGAGAGCGCGTTCACGACGCTGACGCCGACGCCGTGCAGGCCGCCAGAGACCTTGTAGGAATTCTGGTCGAACTTCCCGCCGGCGTGCAGCTGGGTCATGATCACCTCAGCCGCCGAGACCCCTTCTTCATGGTGGATGTCGGTCGGGATCCCGCGTCCGTCGTCCGTGATTTCCGCACTGCCATCGGCGTGCAAAATCACCTGCACATTCTTCGCGTGCCCCGCGAGCGCCTCGTCGATGGCGTTATCGACGACTTCATAGATCATGTGATGGAGCCCGGACCCGTCGTCCGTATCTCCAATATACATCCCGGGCCGCTTTCTTACCGCATCCAAGCCTTTGAGAACTTTGATGGATTCAGCGCTGTAGGCCGGCGGCTCTTGCGGGGGTTCGTCGCGCACGATTTTGGCGGCCTCTTGTGGGGCGTTCATGGGTGTCGAATCGCGTTGGAAAACATCCCCTAATATAGAGATCGAGACGCGAAATGTCTTGGATTTTGCGGCGCTTTTCTGCCGCACAGCGCTTCAAAAAAGGAGCGTCCAGACGAGCCAAAAAGCGCCCGTCAAGACCACCGCGCCGAGCAGCAGCCAAAGCCCGTCCCGCGCCACCATGCCGAGCCCAAAAAAGACCACCGCGACGCCCGGCGCCAGCGGCGCGAGCGGGATGAGGCTCAGCGGAAACGTCACCAGGGCGGCCGCCAGCACGAAGAGCGCGACGACGTTCACAAAAGGAGGTTGGCTGAGGACCGCCATGCGCGGCTTCAGCACCGTGTCGATGCGGGCGGCCCAGGGCCGCACCTTGCCCAACGCCTGTAGCGACCCCTCACGCGGAAGGCGTGTGCGCAGCGCTTTGCGGGGCAGCCACGGCCGCTGCATGCCGAACAGCATCTGTCCGGCCACCAGAAAGGTCAGTGCAGCCGCGAGCCAAGTCATGCCTGGCACGATCGTCGCGGGCGAGATGGCGAAGAGACCAATGACGAGAAGAAGCGGCCCATAGGAGCGCCGGCCTACCGCTTCGACAATGTCCCCCAGCCTGAACGGATCGCCGTCGCTCTGTCGCGCGCGTTGCTCGATCTCGTCCAATACGCCCGACAGGTTAGAGGCGGCCTTGCGCCGCCTCTTGTTTACGCCGCGATTCGAACCGGAAGGCTCTCGTAGCCCTTCACGAACGACGAGTACACGCGCCGCGGTTCGCCGACCACTTCGACGTGTTTGAAGCGCTTGAGAATCTCTTCCCATACGATGCGTAACTGCATCTCTCCGAGCCGGTTCCCGACGCAGCGGTGTATGCCGAAACCGAAGGAGAGATGGCGGCGGACGTTCTCGCGCTCGATATCGAACTGGTTAGGGTTAGCGATCACCTCGTCGTCGCGATTGCCGGATACGTACCACATCACGACTTTGTCGCCTTTGCGGATCAGCTTGCCGCCCAGTTCGACGTCCTCGAGCGCCGTGCGGCGCATGTAGGCAAGCGGCGTTTGCCAGCGGATCGTCTCGGACACGAGGTTCGGAATGAGCGCTGGGTTCGCTTTGATCTTCTCGTACTGCTCCGGAAACTGGTTCAGCGCCAATACGCTGCCGGTGATGGAATTGCGCGTCGTATCGTTGCCGCCGACGATGAGCAGGATGAGATTGCCGAGATATTCCTGCCGCGGCATGTCTTTGGTGCTGTCGCCGTGCACGAGCATGGAGATGAGATCGGGACGCGGCGGCAGAGACGCGCGTTCGTTCCAAAGGTTGTTGAAGTAGTTCAGACACTCCATCAGCTCCATCCGGCGCTGTTCGTCGCTTTCGACGACGCCCTGCCCCGGCGCCGCGGTCGCGACATCTGACCAGCGCGTGAGCTTGCGGCGATCTTCCCACGGGAAGTCGAACAGCGTCGCCAGCATTTGCGTGGTCAGCTCAATGGAAATCTTGTCCACCCAATTAAAGGTCTCGTTGCGCGGCGCTTCATCCAGCAGTTTGCCTGCGCGTTCGCGGATGATCGGCTCAAGCAGCGCCAGATGGTTGGGCGCGACGATCGGCGAGACGGTTTTGCGCTGCACGTCGTGCTTGGGCGGATCCATCGCGATGAACATCGGCAACGGAAAATCCTCTTCCGGATCGAACAGCACGATCGACGGTTCGGAGGAAAAGCGCTGGTGGTCGGTATCGACCGCCATGATGTCGTTGTACTTGGTGACGGACCAATACGGGCCGTTCAGACTATCCGGGCAGTAATGGACCGGGTCTTCTTTGCGGAGACGCTCAAAGAACGGCCAGAACTTGTTGTCGCGGAAGCGCTCGCCGCGGCTCATATCGAGCGTGGAGAGGTCCGTCGTCCACGCATCTTCGTTGGGATCGTAATTGAAGACGTAGTCCGGATTGTGCCGGCCGACATAGGCGGGGTTGGCCATGGGAGCCTCTCTTCCGGCGCATCGCACCAAATTTCCGCGCGCCTGTCACGCCTCCCGCGACGGCAAGCGCGTCACAAAGACTTGCCCATACGCAGCAGTGGAATTTCAACGCCTGCGCTGGTGCGCGATGTGAACGGCTCGATAACCTGATAGCCGCAGGCGCGGTAGAGCGGCTCGCCCGCTAGCGTGGCGGCAAGCTCGACGGAGCGGAAGCCCTCCGCGCGCGCCGCCTGTTCACAAGCCTCCAGCACCATACGGCCGATGCCGCGGCGCACGTGCGCCGGGTCGGTGTACATGGCGCGCACGCGTGCGGGCTCTGTGTTGGGATCGAGCAGCGCGGCGTTGCGGCCTGCCGTGTGGTCGCCGCCGAAGAGCGTCGCGCGCCTGCTCCAGCCGCCACAGCCGACGGCCTGACCGTTGCCGATGACGGCGAAGTACGTGCCGTCGACGATAAGCTGGCTGTCGAGCCCCATGATCTCGAACGAGGCCGCGACGGCGTCGGGTGGAAGGTAAGGCTTCAGAAGCTCCGTGATCGCGCGGTTCATCAGCGCGCGCATGTCGGGTTCATCGGCGGCAGTGGCGATCCGGAGGTGCAGCACACAGGAACTTTGGACCGCCCGCCCTCAGGTGCGCAAGCAAGGCTGGGGGCGGCCGCCGCGTGGGGAACAGATGTGCGCGGAGCTGGGTTGACGATTGGCGGGGGAGGGAGCCGCATATGAAAACCAGCCAGACGCGAGCCGCGCTGTTCATCCTTCTTGGCCTCACTGGGGCGACCATGGTCAGCGGGTGCGCCCTTGCCGCCGGCGCCGCCGTCGGCGCGGCCGCGGTCGATTACTTCTTCGACGACAACGACGAGTGCAACGGCCCGAACGACGAAGGCCTGCTCGACAGCGACTGCAACGACTAGAACGCGCGCCGCTTAGCCGGTCCGCACCTGTCCGTCCCGCACCTCGAAGCGT
>JAEWNX010000138.1 GCA_023461135.1 Pseudomonadota bacterium | reverse complement strand
CTCGACCCCCTCTTCGCTCGCCTTGAGGGCTTCTTCATATCGCTGAAGATCGGCGAGGCGGTTGCCCATATTGGTCAAGGACCCCGCCAGATCGGGCAGAAAGGCCTTTCTGTTCTTGACGGCGAGTTCGCGCCGCAGCGCCACGGCTTCCTGGCTTACGGTCAGGGCATCCTCGCGCCGGTCCAGCTCGGAGAGGCGGTTGCCCCAATTGTTGAGCGCGCTGGCGAGCGAACGCACAAAGGCTTCACGGTTTTTGGCCACGAGTGCGCGATAGAGGCCGACCGCCTCCTCGTTGACTTTCTCGGCGGCCTCGCGATGGCGTTCGCCCATCGCGGACAGGCAATTGGCCAGATTGGTCAACGCACTGCCCAGGTCGGACAGGAAGGCGTCCGGATTTCTATGAGCGAGTTCGCGGCGCAGCTCGACCGCTTCTCGCGAGGCCTTCAACGCCTCCTCCTTCCGGCCGAGCGCGAAATGCCGGCCGGCAAGATTGTTCAGTCCCATCGCGAGATCAGGCAGGTAGAAGTCGCGGTGCTTGGCTGACAGCTCCCTATAGAACTCGACGGCCTCTTCGCTTGCCTTGAGCGCCGGCATGTGGCGGCCCACGTCCGACAGGCGGTTGCCAAGATTATTCAGTGACGTGGCCAGGGCGGGGAGGAACGCGTCACGCGATGTGGCCACAAGCGCGTGTCGGAGCGCGACCGCTTCTTCGGTGGCCTGCAACGCCTCTTCGAGCCGTCCGAGGTCGGAGAGATTGTTGCCGAGATTGTTGAGCGCGGTGGCGAGCCCGGGGCGCGCCAGCGCTGGGTCCTCTGACAGCAGCTCACGCGCGAGCGCGACGGCTTCCTCGCTGGCCTTCAGCGCCGCCTCGCGCCGGCCCAGGTTGGAGAGGCGGACGCCGAGGTCATTGAGCGCGGCCGCGCGCGCGCGTTTGCCTGCAGCGTCTTCACCGAATGGCCTCAGTTCGACAACGCGGCCCGCCACGGTGACAGACAATTCCAGCAGCGCGGTCGAGGAAAACGGCAGCGACTTATTAAATCGCTCAACCTGCTCGCGCGCCATCCCTCCCACCGCGCTTTGAATAGCGGAAATGGCTGCTTCGGCCTCCGATTTGACCGACGGGTGATGCTCCGGCCGCATAGCGCGCACGAGCACGGTGAGGATCGCGGCCGCGTCTTCGTCGAACAATGGGGCGCCGCCGAGAGCCGCTTGCAGCGTCTTCACAGCCAGATCATCGCGATCGTCGGACAGCACGCGCATCGACGCATGCTCTCCCAGAAGATCGGGCTCGATGGGGCCGAGATAGGTGAGTTGTCCTCTCTCATCGCTCAACGTGCGGCCGTACAGGCGGCGCAGCTTTGGCGCCAAGTCCTTGATCTTGAGCACACGATCGGCAGTGTCGGACTTTAGCAACACGCGCAAACCGTCCTCGGTCGCGCCTTGCACGAGCGTGAGCTGCGCCGCGGCGCGTCCCATCTCGTCCATTTCGGGCGCGTCGTCGGCCTCCACGTCCAGAATGCGCCGCCAATGGCGCCGTTCTTCCTGGTACAGCGTTTCGAACAGCGACTGGCCTTCGCCGCGCAAGCCGCGTGCGCTGAGATACGCCGCGGCGACCACTGCGAGCGGACGGTCGTAGTTGCCTGCCGGTTCGGCCGATACGTTTCGGTCCTCCGCTTCCACGCCGTGCGCTCGCAGTTGCTCCAAGAATGCGGCGCGCGCGCTCGCAAACAACTTAGCGCGGTCCGCGTGGGACAGACCACTGGCGATCCCGCCAAACGGAATGGGATCGAATACGATCGCGGCGCTGGGATCGCCGGCGAAGGCGTCCCACCAGCCGGCGCTCGAGCGCGCGATCGCGAGGATGCGGATGGGCGGGCCGCTCTTGTCGGCTCGGGCTGCGGCGTCCGCCAGCCTGCGCAGGCGTTCGATCTGGCCCTCGGCATAGTCGACGACGACGCACACGCCAGCAGCGTCCTCGGTGCGCAGAAAATCCGACAACGCGCCGGGCGTAATCGTCTCGGCGTTGACCTGGGAAAAAAACGTGCAGCGCCAGCCGAGCTGCTCGAGCGCCACGATGAGTTCGACGCCGAGCCTCGTCTTCCCGAATCCTCCCGGCGCTTCATAAAGCCGTCCGCGCGCGCGTGCGCCCGCCGCCTCGCGCGCCCACGCGCGCGCGGCGTCCAAGATGCCGTCGCGGTCGAGAAACGGGACCACGCGGTAGCGCGCGATCAGCAGCTCCGTTGGCCGCGCCGTGATGCGATCGCGCATGGAGGCGACGTCCACGCGGCCCGAATAGCCTGGCAGTCCGCTCCATCGCCTTTGGCTGTCTTCAAAGGCGCGATCCAGACGCTGCAGCGCCATGTCAACGCGCTCGGCTGCGCCGTCCATGGACGCGCGCGCCGTCCGTAGCTGTTCGAGCGCTTCGTCCATCTTCGCGATGACTCGCTCGAGACCTTCCTGCAGTGCTCCGACAGCCTCAGCGAGATCGGTCTGCAGTTCGAGGATTTCGGCGATCCCTTGCTCCGCCAGGATGCGGCTCACCTTCTCGTCGCGCTTGACCTCTTCGGCCATGAAGGCGCGAAACAGCGGCCACCACCCTGGAAAACGCCCCGCGGGCGTGTCGCCGCCCTCACGCAGAAGGCGCTCGAAGCGCGCCCAATCGGCGACGTCCTGCACCTGCGCCTTGGCTTCCTCCAGCGCCCAATCCTCCGCCAGGCGGCGAAGCTCGGCTTGGCGCG
>JAEWNX010000137.1 GCA_023461135.1 Pseudomonadota bacterium | reverse complement strand
GAAGTGCCCGAACTCGTGGACGAACACGACGACGCTGAGCACCACCACGAAGGAGGCCAAATAGATCAGGCCGCCCTGGAGGCTCTGCAGCAAATCGGGCATTCGAACGCTTCCTCCGCGCCTTTTTCTGTGTGGAGCGCCCGTCAGCCTTAAGCTGCAGCCAGACTTCCCGCAATGCGTTGCGCCGCGCGCCGCGCGGCCTGATCCACCGCCCCCACTTCAGCCAGGGAAGTGGGCGTTTTTGCGATAAGGCCTGCTTCGGTCCCCTCCAGCACTGCCATAGCGTCCTCGACTATCCGGCAAATGTCGAGGAAGCGAATTCGCCCGGCCAGAAAGGCCCCGACGGCGATTTCGTTGGCCGCGTTAAGGGCGTTGGCGCGCCCCGGCCCGGCCCGGAGGGCGGAACGGGCGAGCCCCAGCGCGGGGAAACGCTCCAAATCAGGCGCCTGGAAATCCAGGGCGCCCGTGGCGGCCAAGTTCAGCCGCGGGGTGGCCACTGCGGCGCGGTCCGGCCAGGCCAGCGCATAGGAGATCGGGGTGCGCATGTCCGGGACCGAGAGCTGGGCCAGGACAGAGCCGTCGCAGTAATGGACCAGGCTGTGGATGATGGATTGGGGGTGGATCAGGACCTCGATCCGGTCCTCGGAGGTGTCGAACAGGTAGGAGGCCTCGATCAACTCCAGGCCCTTGTTCATGAGGGTGGCGCTATCGACGGAGATTTTGGCGCCCATGGACCAGTTGGGGTGGGCGCAGGCTTGCTCGGGACGGGCGGCGGCCATGGCTTCGCGGGTCCAGGTGCGGAACGGACCGCCAGAGGCGGTCAATGTCAGCCGGTCGACCCGGGCCGGATGGGTGAGCACCTGGAAGATGGCGTTATGCTCGGAATCCACGGGCAGCAGGGTTGCGCCGTGCTGACGGGCCGCCTCCAGCACCAGCGGGCCGGCGCAGACGAGGCATTCCTTGTTCGCCAGCGCCACCAGCGCACCGCGGCGGATGGCGGCCATGGTGGGTTCGAGCCCGGCGGCGCCGACGATCGCGGACATGACCCACTCGGCGGGACGGCTGGCGGCTTCGATCAACGCTGCCGGTCCGGCGCCGGCTTCGACGCCGCAGCCAGCGAGCGCGTCGCGCGCTTGGGTGAGCAAGGCGGCGTCTGCGACTGCAGCGTAGCGCGGCTTGAGGCGCCGGCATGCATCGACAAGGCCGGCGATGTTGCGGCCGGCCGTGACAGCCTCGACCGGAACCTCCGCGCCCTGGGCGCGCAATTGTTCGATCACCTCGATCGTCGATTGGCCGATCGAACCGGTGACGCCGAGGATGGAGACGCTGCGGCTCACAGCCCGGCTCCAAACAACGGCGCGAGATTGAGGCCAGAGGCGAACATCGCGCCCGCAAGCAATGTGGCGGCCATCAGGCCGTCGATGCGGTCGAGCACGCCGCCATGGCCGGGGATCAGGCGGCTTGCGTCTTTCACGCCGAAACGGCGCTTGAGGAAGGACTCGATCAAATCGCCCATGAGGCCCGTGAATGCGACCAGTGCGCCGATGCCGAACCATGCCACGCTGAGCTCTGACGAGGCCTGGAACAGAGTGCCGCAGCCAAACCCCGCGGCAGCGCCTGCGACGACGCCGGTAATGATGCCGGACCAGGTTTTCTTTGGCGAAAGCCCTTCCGCTACTTTGGGTCCGCCGATCAGCTTACCGCCGAAATAGGCGAAGCTGTCCGCCGCCCAGATGATCGCGAACAGCGCAAGGACGGTTTCGAGGCCTTCCGCGCCGCGCGTGCGCAACCATAGGAACACAGCGGCGGGAAGACCGATATAGATGGCGCCGCCCGCTGTCTCGAAGATGCCGACGAGCGAGCGGCGGCGCAGGGCGGAAAGCGCGGCGCACGCGACAAGCCACATGACGGCGTAGTCGAGGCGCAGCCAGCTCGAGAACATCACCGCGCCGAGCGAACCTGCGAGCGAGAACGCGAAAGCGGGCACAAGCTCGTCGGGCTCACTCATGCGCGCCCATTCGTAGCTCATCGCGACGACGGCGGCGCCGCACGCGCCGGCGAGCCATGGTCCGCCGAACCAAGCCGCGACGACCGCCAATGTCGCCAGTACGAGGGCCGATGCGACGCGCGCGCCGAGATCGGACCAGTCTGTGCGCTCAAGATGCGCGCGCGCCTGTTCAGGCGGGTGCAGGATCGGACCCTCCGAAACGGCGCTCGCGCTTGTTGTAGATGTCGATCGCTTGCTCGAGCGCGGCGCGGTTGAAGTCCGGCCAGAGCACGTCGAGAAAGACGAGCTCGGTGTAAGCTGCCTGCCAGAGCATGAAATTTGAGAGCCGCGTTTCACCGGAGGTGCGGATCAACAGATCCGGCGCCGGGAGGCCGGCGGTGTCGAGGTAAGATTCGAACCGCTCGGGCGTCACGTCACGAGGCTGCAGCTTGCCGGCGGCCACATCCTGCGCGAGGCGGCGCGCGGCGCGCGCGATCTCGTCCTGGCCGCCATAGTTGAAGGCGATGGTAAGGTGTTGCTTGTCGTTGTGGCGCGTGCGCGCTTCGGCGTTCTCGATGATGTCGGCGATGTCCTTCTGCAGGCCGATGCGTTCGCCGATGACGCGGACGCGCACGCCTTCTTTCACAAGACGATCGAGGTCGCGCGCGACATAGAGGCGAAGCAGGTCGAAGAGCGCGTTCACTTCTTCGACGGGGCGGCGCCAGTTCTCCGTTGAGAAGCCGAACACTGTGAGATACGTGACCCCAAGTTCGCCTGCAGCCTCCACCGTGCGGCGCAACGCTTCCACACCCTCGGAGTGACCAAATGTGCGCGGACGATTGCGTTGCTTCGCCCAGCGGCCGTTGCCGTCCATGATGATGGCGATGTGGCGGGGTATAAGCGCCGGCGCCGGGGTGGGAGATGGCTGCGCCATGGGAAATAGGAAGTAGTGAGTAGGAAATCGTGAGTGGGCCTGTGCGCTCGCTGCGCCCTACTCCCTACTCCCTTTTCCCTACCCACCTACACCTGCGTGATCTCCTCTTCCTTGTGCCGCAGCATCTCGTCGATCTTGCGGATGTGCTCGTCGGTGATCTTCTGCACTTCGTCGTTGTGACGCTTGTGCTCGTCCTGGCTGATCGCGTGATCCTTCTCGAGCTTCTTCAGGTGCTCCATCGCGTCGCGGCGCACGTTGCGCACGGCGATGCGTTGCTGTTCGGCGTACTTGCCCGCGACCTTCGCCAGCTCAGTGCGGCGCTCGCCGGTGAGCGGCGGGATCGGGATGCGCAGCGTTTGACCGTCGACGATGGGGTTGAGGCCGAGGTTCGAGGAGCGGATCGCCTTGTCCACGGCGGAGACGACGGATTTGTCCCACACCTGCACCGAGATCATGCGGGGCTCGGGCACCGAGACGTTGGCGACCTGGTTGAGCGGCGACGTCGCGCCGTACGCTTCCACGGTGATCGGGTCGAGGATCGTGGCCGACGCGCGGCCGGTGCGCAGGCCGCCGAATTCGTGGCTCAGCGCGCTGAGGGCGCCGTCCATGCGTTTCTTGAAGTCGTCGAGCTTGAAGGCTTGGGGTTGGGCCATGGTGGTTTGGTCCTAGTCACTGATGGTGGTGCACACGCCGCCGCCGGCCAGCACTTCAGCCAGCGCGCCGCGCTTGTGAATGGAGAACACGACGATCGGGATGCCGTTGTCGCGCATGAGCGCGATGGCCGACGCATCCATCACCTTGAGATCGCGCGCCAGCACTTCGTGATAGCTCAGCGTGTCGTAGCGCGTGGCGGACTTGTCTTTCTTGGGGTCGGCGGAATAGACGCCGTCGACCTGGGTGCCTTTGAGGAGCGCGTCGCAGCCCATTTCGGCGGCGCGTAGCGCGGCGGCGGTGTCGGTGGTGAAAAACGGATTGCCGGTGCCGGCGGCGAAGATGACCACGCGGCCCTTCTCCATGTGCCGCATGGCGCGGCGGCGGATGTAGGGCTCGCACACCGTCTGCATCGGAATGGCGGAGAGCACGCGCGCCTGCCCTCCGAGGGACTCGATCGCGTTCTGCATGGCGAGCGCGTTCATCACCGTCGCTAGCATGCCCATGTAGTCGGCGCTGGCGCGCTCCATGCCTTTGGCCGCGCCTTGCATGCCGCGAAAGATGTTGCCCCCGCCGATGACGAGGCAGATTTCGCCGCCGGTGCGCTGGGCGTCGAGCACCTCCTGGGCGAAGCGTTCACACGTTGCCTGGTCGATGCCGTATTGGCCCTCGCCCATCAGCGCTTCGCCGGAAATCTTGAGAAGCACCCGCTTGTAGCGGCGCGCGGAAGCGGGCTCGGGCATTTCGGCGAGGCTCATTGTCAGGACCATCCGGGGCGTGGCCCCAGCATAACGCGTCCGCCGCCGCTGGCGCAAAGCCAAACGGCGGCGGTTCCGTGTTAGTCCTTCTTGGTCATCGAGGCGACTTCGGCGGCGAAGTCGTCCTGGCGCTTTTCCACGCCCTCGCCGACTGCGAAGCGCACGAAGCCCTTCAGTTTGACCGGCGCGCCGGCGGCCTTCTCGGCGTCCTTAACCGCGTCTTCGATGGATTGATCCGGGTTCAAAACGAAGGCCTGCTTCGTCAGCACGGATTCCTCGAAGAACTTGCGCATGCGCCCTTCGAGCATCTTGTCCAAGACCTGCTGCGGCTTGCCCTGGGCCTTGGGATCTTCCTTGATCTGCTCGAGCAGCACCGATCGCTCCCGCTCGACGCGGTCGGCTGGGATTTCGGCTTCCGTGAGCGCAAGCGGGTTCGCGGACGCGATGTGCATCGCGACCTTCTTGCCGAAGCTTTCGAGCGCGGCTTTGTCGCCGGTCGATTCCAGCGCCACGAGCACGGCGATGCGGCCGAGATTGTCTGCGCCGTCCACCTTGGCGTGCACGTAATTGGCGATGGCGCCGGTCTCGACCTTCAGCCTCGCCGAACGGCGCAGCGTTATGTTCTCGCCGATCGTGGCGATCAGGCCGGTGATGGCGTCGGACACCTTCTCGCCGTTGTACGCGGCGTTGAGCAGCGCCTGGTGATCGCCGGCGCTGAGCGCGAGCTTGGCGAACGCGCTCGCCGCCTTCTGGAAGTCGGCGTTGCGGGCGACGAAGTCGGTTTCCGAATTGAGCTCGACCACCGCCGCTTCCTTGCCGGACGCAGCGATCGCGACGATGCCTTCGGCGGCGGCGCGGTCGGCCTTCTTGGCGGCTTTCGACAGGCCCTTGGCGCGCAGCCAATCGACCGAGGCTTCGAGGTTGCCGTCATTGGCTTCCAGCGCCTTCTTGCAGTCCATCATGCCGACGCCGGTTTTTTCGCGCAGGTCCTTGACCAGCGCAGCGGTGATTTCCGCCATGTTCGTACTCCTACGTATTCTGCGTCAGTAGTTGGCCGGGTTCGGGCCTTCGAGCGGGCTTTCCACCGGCGTGCGTTCGCGTTCGACTTCGGCCAACGCCGGCTCCCGCGGGGGCTTCGCGGATGCGCCGATATCGACGCCGCCGCGGACCTGGCTCTCGGTGAGGCCGTCAAGCACGGCGTCCGCGATCAGGTCGCAATACAATTGGATAGCGCGGGCCGCGTCGTCATTACCCGGAATCGGATAGGTGACCTCATCGGGATCGCAATTGCTGTCGACGACGGCGACGACCGGTATGCCGAGCTTCTTGGCTTCCTTGATCGCGATGGCTTCCTTGTTGGTGTCGATCACGAACATCAGGTCCGGAATGCCGCCCATCGAGGCGATGCCGCCGAGCGAGCGGTCAAGCTTGTCGCGCTCGCGCGTCAGGTTCAGCACTTCCTTCTTGGTGAGGCCGACGCCGCCGCCCTGGACGATCGCTTCGACCTCGCGCAGGCGCGCGATCGATTTCGAAACCGTTTGCCAGTTGGTCAGCGTGCCGCCGAGCCAGCGCGAGTTGACGTAATACTGCGCCGAGCGCTGGGCCGCCGCTTTGATATGGTCGGCCGCCTGGCGCTTGGTGCCGACGAAGAGCACCCGCCCGCCGCCGGCGGCGATCTCACGGACCTTGAGCAGCGCCTGGTGCAAAAGCGGCACCGTCTGCGACAGGTCTATGATGTGGATGTTGGCCTTCTCGCCGAAGATGTAGCGGTCCATCTTCGGGTTCCAGCGGTGGGTCTGGTGTCCGAAATGCGCGCCAGCTTCCAAGAGCTGACGCATGCTGAAGTCAGGCAGCGCCATGAGTCCGTTCCTTTTCCGGTTTGCCGCCGCGGGAGAACCCAGGTTTCCCTGGACCGGATGGAGGAAACGGCCGCTTTCAGACCGCCCCGCCGCTCCCGCGTGCGAAGTGAGCGGGGGATATAGGCGCGCCGCCGCACCGAGGCAAGCGCGGCCAGCCTGGCGAGCTAGGGGCCCCGCTTGATGAGGACCGGAAAGGCTCCATTTCAAGCTGCGTGAAACGCCCTTGACCGCACAAGCCGCGCGGCGCGGGATGCAGCACGGCGTGCTGAAGGCAACGACCCGAGCACCCGACTGAGAGGTCATTCATGAAAATCCGGGCTCTTGTCGTCGAAAAGAAAGACGCACCTTTTGAGGTCCAGGAGATCGACCTTGAGGAGCCAGGCCGGGGCGAAGCCCTTGTGCGCATCGTGGCGGCTGGCGTTTGCCACACCGACGCGATCACCCGCGCCGGCGACATGGGGAGCCGTTTCCGGCTGTGCTTGGCCATGAAGGCGCCGGCATAGTCGAGCGCGTGGGCGCCGGCGTCGACAATTTCGCAGCAGGCGACAAGGTTATCATCGGCTGGCCGTCTTGCGGCGAGTGCCGCAATTGCCTCGATGGTCATCCCCGCTACTGCCTGCGCACAGGAGAAGCGCTTGTTTCAGGCCGGCGCTTCAAAGGTGAGATGAAGGGTCAGAGCGCATACTCCCGGAACGGCAAGCACGTGAACGGACACTTCTTCGGGCAGTCATCGTTCGCCACACATTCCATCACGCTGGCCGACGCGCTGGTGAAAGTGCAAGACGATGTCCCTCTTGAGCTCCTTGGCCCCCTGGCTTGCGGATTGGCGACTGGGGCCGGCGCAGTTCTGAACGAAGCGCGTCCGCCGCTCGGCTCCTCGATCCTCATCGTTGGCGTTGGCGCGGTTGGACTTGCGGCCGTCATGGCGGCGCGCAATTCCGGCGTCACCACCATCATCGTCGCCGATGTGCATGACAGCCGCCTTGACCTTGCGAACTCGTTCGGCGCCACGCACACGATTAATTCCAAGTCGAAGGATTTGGTCGCGGAAGTCGCCAAGATTACCGGCTCTACAGTAGACTACGCATTCGACTGTACGGGGGTTATCGCGGTCATCGAGACCCTGGCGCAGACCGTCGGCATGTTGGGCACGCTTGTGCTGATTGGCGGCGCGCCGGCGGGGGCGCGCTTCTCGCTCGATCACTTATCGACGCTGTGGGGCAAGCGCGTCATTGGCGTGCTTGGCGGCGGGGGACGCTCCGGACAATTGATCCCTGCGTTAGTCGATCTTTATCAACAAGGCCGCTTTCCCTTCGACCGCTTAGTTCGCTACTACGAAATGGGCGAGATCGAGCAGGCTTTGGCGGATTCCAAGTCTGGAGAGGTGATCAAACCCATCCTGCGAATGACCTGAAAGGGTTAGCGCTCCCGCGCCGGGTTGTACCGATCGCGCAAACGGGTCTGGCGAGAAACCAGCGGCTGCTCGATGCCCGCAATGAACACCGCGGTCGGGGCGCTTTGCACCTCAAGCGGATCGCCGTCCCAGATCACCACGTCGGCGATGTAATTGCGGTCGAGACGGCCGAGTTCGCCGCCGACGCCGAAGATGTCGGCGGGCCCGCGCGTGACGGCGGCGAAGGCGGCGTCCCACGGCAGGCCGTTGGCGACGGCGTTGCCAGCGAGCTGAAGGACCAGACGCGCCTGGTGTGCGTCGACCGTGCCCGGCGCGGGGGCGATCGCGATCTGTACGCCGGCCGCCTGCAACAACGCGGCGTTGTCGAGACGCGCGGACAGGCGCTCGAAGGCGTCGGGCAGATTGGCGAGCGGATCGACAATCACCGGGATGCGCGCGGCGGCAAGTTCGTCGGCGACCTGCCAGGCTTCGGCGCCGCCATGAATGACGAAATCGAGGCTGGGATTGTCGCGCTGGAAGCGGATGATGCGGCGGAGATCGGCGGCGCTGTCGACGTGCACGAGAAAGACGCCCTGCCCGCGCGCGAACGGTTGGAGCGCGGCGGCGTCAAGTTCGCTGAGCACCGCGCCGCCCTGCCCCCGAGTGTAGCGCGCGGGGTATTCGCGCGCGTCGCGCAAGGCCGCTTCAAATGCAGGCCACAGCGCCGCGCGCGAATTGCCGGTGCGGTTGGCGCCGGTTTCGCCGAGTTCGACGACCATGAAGGCGCGCTGGCGGAAGACGCTGTCGGAGCGGCCGCCGAGCGAAACGAGCGCGCCGCGCCCTCCGAACAGCGTGTCGGTCGAGGACGGCGCGATGGCGGCGCGCGTCACGCCTTCGATGCGCGTAACGGCGATGGCGCTGACGCCGGGATTGAACGCGCGGCCGGCGTCGGCTGCGGCGGAGATCGTGCTGCTTTCGACGCTGGCGTCATTCGGCGCGCCGGAGCCGGAAATTTCCGAGAGCCCCACTTCACTCATCGCCGCGAAGGCGCCGGGCGTGACGAAACGGCCTTGCGCTTCGATCACGCGCGCGCCGGCGGGGACGGCGATGTTGGCGCCGAC
>JAEWNX010000136.1 GCA_023461135.1 Pseudomonadota bacterium | reverse complement strand
GGGTCGAACACGGCGTCCGAGCGGCCGCTGACGCGGACAAACTCATAGCTCCCGGACGCGCGCTGCCGCTCCAGATCCGAGAAAAACGCGCGATAGCCCTCGAACCAGGGTTCACTGACAACGAATGGACCGAACAGGTCCACGTAGGACGCCAGGGGAGACAGATCACGCGTTTCCGTCGTGATGGTTGTCTCAGTGATAGAGACCATCGCAGTTACGTCTTCACAGACGTCGGGCTGCTCGCCCGCGCGGCAAATAACGCCATTCCCCACCGCCGCGCGCAATTGAGCCGGCGTGAGCGCGCGAACTTCTTCTTCGCGCGGCTGCTGCGCGCTCGCACACGCGCTAAGCGCCAGCGCGGCGATGACGGCCCATGTTCTCATGACTCCCCTCCCACACCTGCGACGCTAGCGAGCGCCGGGTTCGGAGACAATGCGCCTTCTGCGCGTTTCGGTTTATGCACTATGGTCACCAGCACAAAGCTCAGCAGCATCAGCAAATACCACGAGCCCATTTTCTCCAGCGGCACGAGATGCCAGCCGTCACGCTGGCTCGGATAAACCCACGCCGCGGCGAACGTGCCCAGGTTTTCAGCGAACCAAATAAACAGCGAGACCAGAAGCGCGCCGATCAACATCGGCATTCGGCGTGCGCGGATGTCCGGCGTGAAGATGAACCAGGTGCGCCAGAAGATCAGCACCGAGAAGGCGAACAAGGCGTATCGGACATCGACGATATAATGGTGGGTGAAGAAGTTGATGTAAGCGAGAACCGCGAGAACCCAGGTGGTCCAGATCGGCGGATAGTTGATGAACCTGACTTCGAACAATCGCGTGATCCGCGCGATGTACGAACCGACGCAGGCGTACATGAAGCCGGAGAACAGGGGTACGCCGCCGATGCGGAGAACGCTCGCTTCAGGGTAGATCCACGAGCCCTGTGCCGTCTTGAAAATCTCCATCACCGTGCCGACGGCGTGGAAGATGAGGATGACCACCGCCTCGTCCCAGCGCTCCAGCTTCGTCGCCAGCAGCACGCCCTGGATCGCAATCGAGGCGAGGACCAGAAAATCGTAGCGCGCGAGCGGTGCGTCATCCGGCCAGAACAGATGCGTGCCTAACAGCAGCGCCAGCATCAGTCCGCCGAATAGACAGGCCCACGCCTGCTTCAGTCCGAACAGCAGGAACTCATAGGCCCATCCGCGCCACCTGGAGCGTTCCGCCCAAGGCCGCGCCCAGGCGTCGAAACCGGCGACCTGGGCTTTGATGTTGTCTTTCAGACTCATGCGAACCATGGGTCCTTCCCCGCGCGGGTCAGGGATGGGGTGAAAGGCGACAAAAGCAAGTCGTGCGCGCCGATGTCATGAGCAAATTCTCAGCACGCGTCGCATCGCCCCGCCCCTGCCCCCTCCCCTCGCGGGAAAGGGGAGAGTAGAGCAGCAGCATGAAAGTCGCCGTCGTCGGACTTGGCATTGCGGGCTTGAGCATCTGCGCTCGCTTGGCGCTCGCCGGCCACGACGTTTCCGGCTTCGACCAGTTCGAGCCGCTGCATGGGCGCGGCTCCTCGCACGGCGACACCCGCATCATGCGTCTGACCCCTGGCGAGGGGGATGTCTATGTGCGCCTCGCGCGCCGCGCAGCGGTGTTGTGGCGCGCCTGGGAGGGCTTGGCCGGCCGGCCATTTATCGACTGGACCGGCGGGCTGATGGCGGGGCCGCGCGACTCGCCTTTCGTCGCCGCGTGCCAGCGGATGAGCTCAAAACCCGCCGCGGTCCTGCGCGGCGACGCCATCCATCCACTGACCCACGGCTACATCGCCATGCCCTACGAGTGGGACGTCTATCGCCAGGAAGATTGCGGCGTGATCGCCGCCGACGCCACGCGCGCGTTCCTGTTGCGCCAAGTGCCGCGCTGGGGCGCCAAACTGAATCACAAGACACGCATCGAGGCGCCGATCGAAAACACCACGCTGCGCATCGATGGCGAGGCGCGCGAGTTCGACGCCGTCATCGTCGCCGCCGGGAGCTGGGCAGGAAAGCTGTTGCCCGAGTTCGCGGGCAGGCTCGCGGTGCGCCGCCGCGTCGTCGGATGGTTTTCCACGCCCGCCCCGCGCCTGCTTCCGGCGATCTGCATCGACAACGAGGAGGGCGTTTACGGCATGCCCGCCCCGCAAGGACGATACAAGATCGGCCTGCACGCGGTCGGCGGCGCCACCTCTCCCGACGATATCGCCGAACCCGATGCGCATGACGCCGCCATGCTCTCCGCACACGTGCGCGAACTCTTGCCGAAGCACGAACCAAAGCCGGTGAAGATGGCCACGTGCCTCTACACCGTCACACCTGACGAAAATTTCGTCATCGCGCCCAGTTCAGCGCACGAGCGCGTGTTGCTTTTCTCCGCCTGTTCCGGCCACGGCTTCAAGTACGCGCCAGCGTTCGGGGAGCTCGCCGAGGAATGGCTCAAGGGCGAGTCGTCCGCGGAACTCGCGGCCTTCTCGCTACACGCCCGCACCGACGCCGCCACCGGCCTCGGCGCGCATCGCTTCTAGCTCAGCGCTGCTTCGCCGTTTTGTTCTTCCCGCCCGGCCGACAGATCGGACATGGCCCCGCGCCGCGATACTTGTGGCCGCGGCTGCACGTCTTCCATCCGCCGGTGCTCTTGGACGCCATGTGCGCCTAACCGGCAACCGGAGTGATTGCCCCGACGCCGGCGCCGTCATCCGCGGCGATCGTGAACGTGGCGGTGCGCACGACCTCGTATTCCTTCGACAGAATGTTGCTCACGGTGAAGAACTCCGCCGTCGCTTGCTCTGGCGTCAGCGTCAACAAGAGAAATCCGCGCTGGTGATCGACGAACTTCACGTGCGGATTGCGCGCGCGCAGGCCGCCGGCGAAATCGACGCCGAACGGCGTGAAATAGTTCGCATCGCTGGGCGATGTGACGGAGGTCGCCCCCAGCTCCACGCCAACGCGCCCTTGCGCGTCATTGAGCTCGTTGGCCCACGCCGTGTGGGAATCGCCGGTGATGACAAGCGTGTTCGCCGCGCTCGCGCGCATCGCCTCGAACACGCGCGCGCGTGCTTGCGGATATCCGTCCCAAACGTCGACACTAAGCGGGAACGGAAAGCGCGTAAGCTTCAGTTGCTGGGTCACGCCCGGCAACAAGCGCTCGAGCGCGGCCGCGAGCTGCGGCGGCGTGGCGGAGAGATCAGGCGCGGTGATCGGCGCCATGAGCACCTGATTGCCGATCACCTGCCATGGCACCTCGGCGCGCTTCGAGTCCGCCAGCTCAGTGCGCAGCCAGGTCTCTTGTGCGTCGCCCAGCATCACGCGGTCCGGCGTGTTCAGCGCCGCGTTCAGCGCGTCCACATCCGGCGCGAGATAGAAGCCCGCCGGCAGGTTCTGTGCAGACGTGACCAGCGACTGCGCGCGCCGCCAATCCAGCACCGGGCGCATCTCCTCGCCCACCGCTTCGTAGATCGCCGGCAGGCGCTGCATCGCCGGCGTGTCCGCCTCGCCGTCGCGCAGGGCGACGGGCGCGGCCGGATTGGCCATGTTCCAGCGCTGCGTCTTGATAGGCAAGTCGCTGGCGTAATCCAGCGGCTGCGTGCGGGCCAACAGACGCGTCTCCAGCATGATCAGCGTGAAGAGATCGCCGAACTGGTAGGAGCGGTTGATGGCCTCGAACGCGCGGCCCGACTCGGGTTCGCGGATTGGCATCCATTCGTAATAGGCCTGCAGCGCGGCGCGCTTACGATCGGCCCACTCGCCTTCGTTCGGCTGGTGGTTCTGGGCGCCCATGCTGAAGGAATCGTTTGCGACCTCGTGATCGTCCCACACCGTGATCCACGGCGCGATCGCGTGCGCAGCTTGCAGCTCGGCCTCAGTCTTGTACTGCGCGTGGCGCAGGCGATAGTCCTGAAGGCGCAGACATTCTACATCCGGCGTCGGCACACGGCCAAGCTGGACGGCGGTGTCGCCGCCATAGCCGGCCAAGCCGTACTCGAAAATGTAGTCGCCGAGATGCACGACGAGGTCGACGTCGCCGCGCTGCGCGAGCGCTTCGTAAGCGTTGAAGAAACCGTGCGGATAGGATGCGCACGAGACGACGCCGATCTTCATCTCGTTGAGCCGGCCGCGCGGAAGCGTGCGCGTCTTGCCGATGGCGCTCTGCGCCTCGCCCGCGCGGAAACCATAAAAGTAGGGCGCGCCGGCGCGCAGCCCGGTGACGTCCGCCTTCACTGTGTAGTCGCGTGCTTCGTTGGTTTGGACGACGCCTGTCTTTACAACGTCGGTGAGCTCGCGGTTGCGCGACACAATCCAGCGCACCGGCACCGGCCCCGCCTGATCCGGCGTCACGCGCGTCCAGATGATCACGCGATCGTGCCGCGGATCGCCGGAGGCGACGCCGTGATTGAACGCGACCGCGCCCTCATAAGGCGGCGTCTCGATGTTCTGCGCACATGCCGCGGCAAGGCCTGCCGTCGCCGCCAATGCACCACGGCGTGTCAGCTCACTCATTCTGAGTCCCCTAGAATGGCCCGCACGCGCGCGCGCACGGGCTGGTGGTCGGTATGTTCAAAGCCCAGGTCCACGCCCGATAGGCTCTCGATGGCGACGTTGGGCGAGACGATGAACCCGTCGATCGTGGTGACGTAATTCTCGCCCGGCGCGTACGGCTGATAATTCGTCCGCACGCTGGGTACTGACGCATCCGCCCCAATGCGCCAGCCCTCCGGCAGAGCTTCCTGTGGAAACGGAAAGAGCCAGAACAGAAACCGTTCATCTGTCGTGTTCGGAAAGTTCGTCTCCGCGATCCGGAAGTTCCAGTCGCCCGCCAGCACGACGTGCTGCCCGTTCTCGTATTGGCGCTGCGCCCAGGCCATCAGTTCACGCAGTTGGCGCGTGCGCACGGCGGCGTCCGGATCAAACGCCGCGAGGTGCACGCTGGCGATGGTCCAGCCGTGCGCTCGTCCGTCGATCGGAATCCGCGCCACTACGGAAGCGTAGCGCCGTTTCACGCCGAAGATCGCCGTATCTTCCGCCGGCAGGGGCACGACGTCGGCGCCGTGGATCAGATGGGTCGAATAGATCGCCTGGCCATGCGTCATCGCCAACGGCCACGGCATCAGCCGCGTCTTGAAATCGGCGAAGAACACGCTGCTCCGCGCCGACAGCGTGCGGTCGAGCGTCCCTTTCAGATCGACCCAGTAATTCACAGGCCCGCCGTGCGCGATCTCCTGAAAGATGAGCACATCGGATTGCTCACGCGCGACCACCTCGTTGATCGCCGCCACGTTGCCACGCACCGCTGCGCGCGACGGCGGGAATAGATGTTCGCCGCCGTCGGAGACGAAATCGCTCTCGCGACCCAGACCACCGTAACCCAGATTCCAAACCGTGATGTTGAGCACATCGCGCGCGGGCGCAGCGCCTTCCATGTCGCGGCGCACGATGTCGTCGGCCGACGCGACCGCGTTGTTGTTCAGCACGAAGTACGCCCCAGCGTAGAGCCCAAGCCCCATGACCAGCACCAAGGCGACGATGTGCCATTTGCGCATCTCACGCCTCCGCCCTGCGCGCTTCACGACCCGGAATGCGATCGAGCGTAAATTGGATCGCGGCGGCGAACAGCGCCAATCCCGAGCCTTCCCCGCCGATCGCCTGCACAAAGCCCAGCAGATTCTTCGAGCGGTTCAGCTCCACGACCATTTCGTTGTAGCGCTGCGACAACTCCCACGCCCCCAAGTTCGCATCAGGCCGCGCCGCACTCATGCGCTGGAGCGTATCCTGGATCACGTCCGCGTAGGACACGAAATAGCTGACAAAGCCCGCGATCAATATGCCCGCTACCGCTATGGCTGTGAGGATGTGCGTGAGGTCGATGGCGCCTTGCATGAAGGCCTGCCGGATCGGCGACAGCACGATGAGGATGTTCACCGCGAAGATCACGGCGGCGAAAATGAAGACCGGATTCATCTGGTCCTGCAGAATATTCTGCGCGACCGCGATCTGCCCGATGGCGTCTTCAAGGTAAGTCAGCGCTTGGCGCGCTGCTTCTTCGCCGGGCGCGTTTGCGACGGCGACGGCGGCGTCGACGGATTGGCGCACCTCTTGCGCTTGCGCGTTGAAGGCCTGCTGGTCATGCGCGAACTCCACGCCCAGGAGCGCCAGCACCATGATGCCGCCGGCGAACAGAATGGCGGCGTAGCCGGCGTAGGGCCCATAGGCCGCGGCGAGGCGCCGGCGGTAAGCGGCGTCCTTGCCCTCGCGGCGGGCGCCAGCGACGACGCTGAACGAGTACGTCCACACGATGGCCGCAACAGCGGCGACAACGAGCAGCGCCCAGCCAATGTTCGGCGCGAGCACATCACGCACGATGGCCACATCGGTGAACGCCCGCACCGTCGCCGCCACGGCCGCGCACGCTGTGCAGAGCAGCCACTCGCCCCAGAAGCCGGAAACGCGCCGCACCTGCCCGGGCCCCGCAAGCTGGATCGAGTGCCGCTCCACCCACACGGGGCCGGCAAACACGTAGCCCAGCGCGAGCAGTCCGATCGCGATCGCGTACGCGACGGCAAGTGCGGTGAGGTCTAGCGCCACGTCGTCTCCCCCGACGCGCGTCTTATGGAC
>JAEWNX010000135.1 GCA_023461135.1 Pseudomonadota bacterium | reverse complement strand
GATCTGGATCATGCCCAAGGAGCATGGCGGCAAGCCGTATTGGGGCGCGGCGAAGTTTCCCAAGCAGGATCGCGCCGGCGCGCTGGTGACGCTGGCCTCGGGCTTCGAGGACGATCAGAAGAACGGCGCTCTGCCCATTCGGCAGGACGCGCGCGTGCTCGCGGCCACGTTGAAGCCGGGGCAGAGCGTCGAGTACGCGCTCGGCGAAGGACGCTATGCTTATCTTGCTCTGGCGAAGGGCGAAGCCAGCGTGAACGGCGTGCCGCTTTCCGCGCGCGACGGCGCGGCCATCCGCGACGAGACCACCATCAAAGTCGATGCGAGCGCGGACGCCGAGCTCGTATTGGTGGACGCTCCGTAAATTTGTACGCGGCGTCAGGTTTGCGGCGCGACAAAGTCGCGAGCAAACGCCGCGTTCGGCCCGAAATTTACGGTCTGTTTGCCACAGGCGCCGTTCCTGGGGATGGGGAGCAGGCATGACGGCGCTGAACGACGTCCACGTGCTGTTGGTCGATGACAATGACCAAATGCGGCTGCTTCTGCGCTGCCTGCTGCGGGCGGGCGGTTTCTCCAACATCAGCGAAGCGGAAACCGTGGCGCGCGCGTTCGAGGTGATGCGCGAGCACCCTGTCGATCTGGTCATCGTCGACTGGATCATGCAGCCCGTCGACGGCCTCAGCTTCACGCGCAGGATGCGTTGGGACAGCGCCAGCCCCGATCCTTACATGCCGATCCTTATGCTCACCGCGCACACCGAAGCGTCGCGCGTCGCAGCGGCGCGGGACGCGGGCGTGACGGGCTTCATCAAAAAGCCCATCAGCACGCGGCTTTTGTTCGACCGCGTCGCGAGCGCGCTGACCGACACGCGGATGTTCATCCGCAGCGACGATTATTGCGGACCGGACAGGCGGCGCGGCGCGGTTGCCGGCTATGCAGGCCCGTTCCGGCGCGCGAGCGATCAGCCAAACCTCGACACTGTCGACGTCGACGACCTGCGTGTGGCGTGACTGCCAGAGGCGCTTGCCGCCGACATTTCCGGAGCGCAAAGCTCGCCAAGTTCCGGGGAGAGGTCGGCATGCTCAAAGCGCTCGCGGGTCTCATTTTGATGTTGCCGTTGACCGGCTGTCTTGTCGGCGCCGCAGTGGGCGCGGCCGCCGATGTGGTCGGAACCACGGCCGGCGTGATCGTCGGCACGACGGGCGCTGTGATCGACGTCGTCACGCCTGACGGCGACGACGAAGATGACGACGACCGCTAAAAAGCGGCGGCCGAGTGACGACATCGTGAATGGCTTCGCTGCGCGAAGTCATGCATCTTACCGTCAAACAATTCGGAGAGAATCCATGCGCCTTATCCCGGCCTTCTGCGGCCTTGCGGCGCTTGCCTTCGCCCAAAGCGCAGCCGCCGTCACGGTGGCGCCGATCTCGTTTTCACCAGAGTTCGAATCCGAGCTGAACGAAGACCTTGGCATGCGCGAAGGCGACGCTCTGCGCCTCGACGTCGAACGTGCGGTCGCGGCGGCGCTTGCGAGCCGCGGTGTTGCGTCAGACAGCGGTGGCGGCACCATTGAGATCGTGATCGTCGACGCCGAACCGAACCGTCCGACGCTGCAACAGCTCAGCAACGAGCCCGGCCTCGACTTCATTCGCTCGTTTTCGATCGGCGGTGCCGAGTTGCGCGCGGTGATCCGCGGCGCAAACGGCGACGTGCTCACCGAGGTAGAACATCGCAATTACAATCAAAGTCTCGCGGAATTTAACGGCATGCCCCCGGCGGGGACATGGAGCGAAGCGCGGCGCGCGATCCGCCGCTTCGCCAACAAGGTCGCCGACGCCTACGTCGCCCACGCCGGGCGATAGTCGGCAGCGCTAGGGCGGGTACGGCCCCGAATCCCCGTTCTCGCCCCGCCCGCCCTGGCGCACATGCTCCGGCCCCGCTTTGGCGGGGCCGTTTCGTTTCAGCGCAATCCGAGCAATTTGTGCGTCTGCAGGCTGAGCCGCCAACGCGGATGCGCGAGGCAATAGGCGATGGCGGCGGCCGTGTTCGCGTCGCGCGTGGGACTGTCCATCGGCTGGAGGAAGAAGTGATCGAACGCGCAACCCGCGTAGCGCTCCGGCTCGGCGCCGGCCTGCGGATAGACGAGCTTCAGTTCATGGCCGGCGCGCTGCACGAACTCGGCGCCCGCTTTCGGACTGACGCAGATCCAATCGACGCCCGGCGGAGCGGCGAGCGTGCCGTTTGTCTCGATCGCGATCTCGAAACCATGCGCGTGGAGCGCATCGATGAGCGGCGCGTCGAGTTGCAGGAGCGGTTCGCCGCCGGTGCACACGACATAGGGCGCGCCGCCCCCCGGCCACAGCGCGGCCGCAGCGCGCGCCAGCGCGTCAGGCGTTTCAAACTTGCCGCCGCCATCGCCATCCGTGCCGACGAAGTGCGTATCGCAGAATTTACACACCGCATCCGCGCGATCCTGCTCGCGCCCGCTCCACAAGTTGCAGCCGGCGAAGCGCACGAACACGGCGGGCCGCCCAGTGCGTGCGCCCTCGCCTTGCAGCGTGAAGAACATCTCTTTGACGGCGTAGGTCATTTCGGACCGCCGCCCGGCCAAGACGCCCAACCTTTTTTGCGTAGATCGCACGCTGGACACGCGCCGCAGCCATAGCCCCAGGCATGGCGATGCCTGCGATCGCCTTCATAACACGTGTGGCTCATCTCAACGATCGCGCCGACCAAGCGCTCGCCGCCGAGTTCATGCGCAAGCGCCCATGTCTGCGCCTTGGTGAGCAGCATGAGCGGCGTTTGCACTTTCATCGGCCGCTCAAGGCCGAGCGCGAGGGCGCGCTCTTGCGCATCTATCGTATCGCGCCGGCAATCGGGATAACCGGAGAAATCCGTTTCGCACATGCCCGCGACGAGCACGTCGATGCCGCGCCGATAGGCGTGCGCGGCGGCGACGGTGAGAAAGACAAGATTGCGGCCCGGCACGAAAGTGGTGGGAAGGCCGCTCTCGGCCATCTCGATCGCGCGGTCGGCGGTCAGCGCGCTTTCTGCGAGCGCACCATAGCCGGAGATATCGACGACGATGTCGTCGCCGAGCCGGCGCCGCCATCCGGCGTCGAGCGCGGCGATGGCGTTGCGCAGCGGCCCCCGCTGCTCAAGCTCGATGGCGTGGCGCTGGCCGTAGAAGAACCCGATCGTCTCCACGCGCTCATAGGCGCGCAGCGCCCAGGCGAGACAGGTCGCGGAATCCTGGCCGGCGGAGAACAGAACGAGAGCACTCATTGTCGCGCGTTATAGAAAGAGCTGGAGGCGCGCGCGATGGAAGGAGCAGTTCCCAGCCGTCGCCGAAGTGCAATGGACGCCAGGACAACCTCGGATCGCACCCCCGGGGAGCCGGTCGCCAGCGACCTCGCTGCCGTTACGTAACCGCAATAACCCTAGGGGAGTGTGGCCCCCCGGCCTCAGCTCACAACGGCGTGACGCCAGCGTCAGGTATTGGCTGCTCGGGCCGTTGACAGCCCCCCTAGCCCTGCCTGCTATTAGCGATGATAGGCAGGGTGTGGGGGACAGGGACCCCCGCCTCCCGTTATGCCGATTGTCTGCCGCGGCCGCCCAGAGAAGGCGGGCTGGGTACCTGGGAGGACGGCGATGAAAGCTAAGTCGAATTGGACTCGGATTCTGCTGACGGGCGCGTCGCTCGCGGCCATGGGCGCCTTTAGCCCGGCGTTCGCGCAAGATGAGGACGTCTCGGACGAGATCGTGGTCACCGCCACGGGCCGCACCGCCGCACTGCAGGACGTTCCGGTGGCTGTTACGGCTATCGCCGGCGACCAGATTGAAAACACCGGCGCGAACGATCTTCGCGACCTGACGCAGGTGGCGCCCTCCTTCTCCATGGGCACCGGCCAGTCAAACTCCTCCGGCACCACCGCCCGCATTCGCGGCATCGGCACCGGCGCGGACAATCCGGGCTTCGAGGCCGCGGTCGGTATCTTCATCGATGGCGTCTATCGTGCTCGCCCGGGTGCGGCGCTGAGCGACCTGCCGGAACTCGAGCGCGTCGAAGTGCTGCGTGGTCCGCAAGGCACGCTGTTCGGCCGCAACACGTCGGCGGGCGCCATCAGCGTCGTCACTGCCGGTCCGGACTTCGCGCCGGGCATGTCGCTGGAAGGCACGTTCGGCTTCGATGACCTCGAAGAAGTCGGTTCGCGCGCGATGGTCAACATGCCGCTCGGCGATACGTTCGCCGTGCGCGTGGACGGCTCTATCCGCGCTCGCGACGGCTACATCACTGACCTGATCAGCGGCCAGGACATCAACAACCGCGACCGCTGGAGCGCGCGCGGTCAGGCGCTGTGGGACATTAGCCCCGACGCGTCGCTCCGCGTTATCGTGGACGGCGGCGAAACCAGCGAAGTGTGCTGCGGCGTCACGCCGCTCATCTACGGATCCACGCAGGGCGCCATCAACGCGGTTGCAACGGGCGGCGTGGTCACAAGCCCGACGGCGGTTACGATCGCAACCCCGGCCATCAATCCCGAGGGCCGCGGCATGGTGGTGAGCCCGGGCCGCGGTTACAACGAAAACACCGAGGATTTCGGTGTTTCCGGCGAGCTCAACTGGGATATCGGCGGCATCAACCTGACCTCGATCACCGCCTATCGCGACTGGAGCGCGGTGCGCGATCAGGATGTCGACTTCGGCTTCCTTGACATCGCCTACCGGGACGGACTCTCGATTGATCTCACGAACTTCACGCAGGAGTTCCGTCTGCAAGGCGAGGCGGGCCGGTTGAACTGGCTCGTGGGCGTCTTCTATTCCGACGAGTCGTTGGAGACGACCGACCGCATCCAAACCGGCGCGCATGCGCCCTTCTACACAAATACCGCCACGATCGGGAACACGGATGCGTTCATACCCGGTCCCGGCACGGGCTGCGAACTCTACGACTTTGTGCCCGGTGTCACCTTCCCCTCGATCTTCCAGTGCGTCGCCGGCCTGATCGGCAACGTTCCGCTGGCGCTCGCCGTTAACGGCACGAACGGCGGATATTTGCTGCCGACAAGCAGCGGCGAAGGTCAGCAAAACGACAACTGGAACGTCGATACCGAGAGCCTCTCGCTGTTCACGCACAACGAGTTCAACATCAGCGACAATCTCGTGCTCACGCTCGGCGCGCGGTACAGCCAGGAAACCAAGGACCTTGCAGCAAACCTGCTGGCGACCAATACGTCGTGCGACTCTCTGGTCGACATGGAGACCAACACGAGAAACGTCGTGGGGTCGCCGCTGCCGGCGAACGTTGGTATCGTAACCTACATTCAGGCGCTGCTGGACCCGGACGGACCAGGGCCCCTCCCCGCGGGCGCCCTGTCGCCGTTGATGAACCTCGCCTGCAATCCGGCCGTGAACCCGATCGCGAATGGCATCTGGGCGGGTGACAGCGAAGAAAACGAGTGGAGCGGCACGGCTTCGCTCGCCTACCACCTGTCGCCGGATACGATGATCTACGCTGGCTACTCGCGCGGCTATAAAGCGGGCGGCTTCAACGTTGACCGCTCAGGCTTCCTGGGGATCACGCCGGCCCAGACCAATCCGGCGGCGCTCAACACCGGACAATTGCGCTTCGAGCCGGAGTTCACGGACAACTACGAAATCGGTCTGCGCTCGACGCTGTTTGGCAACACGACGTTCAATGCGACGGCGTTCTACCAGCAGATCCACGACTATCAGCTGAACGCCTTCAACGGCTTCAACTTCATCACCCGCAACATCCCTGAAGCGATCAGCCAGGGCGTCGAGCTCGAGCTTGCTTCGCGCTTGACCGATAACCTGACGGTGGCGGGCGGCGTCACTTACACCGACGCCTTCTATGACAGCACCGTCGTGTTCAACGCGTTGGATCCGGCGCCGAATACGATCTCGTCCGGTCAACCGTTTGCGTTCGCCCCGGAATGGGTCGCCACGGGCAGCATCACGTATGAAATGCCGCTCGGCGGCGACATGCGGGCGCTGTTCTATCTCGACGGTCGCTGGAACGACGGCTATCGCACGCAAACGCTGGCGCGCGATCCGCTCGGCCGGACAGACAACGAGGGCTATGCGATCTTCAACGGCCGCATTGGCATCGGGCCGGACAGCGAACGCTGGTCGGTCGAGTTCTGGGGCCGCAACCTCACGGACGAGTTCTACTATGTCGGCGCCTTCCAACCGCCGCTTCAGAACTCCTACGTGATCTACCCGAACGAGCCGCTGACGTACGGCGTCACGCTGCGCGCGCG
>JAEWNX010000134.1 GCA_023461135.1 Pseudomonadota bacterium | reverse complement strand
GAACGGCGTAGCCACGACCCTCGTGCGCTGCGGAGCCCCCCCATGAACGTCGTGAGGACAACCGTCGCGCGACTCTTGGCAATTATCGGGGTGAGCATTGCGATGGCGACGTCAGTTGCCGCGCAACACTTGCCGGACTCCGTGCGTACTGCGGGAATAACCGTCGAAGAATGGCGCCTTGTGCAAGACGAAGTCAGGCGTACCGCAGTGGAGCTGCAGGTCTCCGAAGCCGCGCTTCAGGCGATCGCAGAAAGACTGGGCCTAGCATTCTCAGGCCGGGGTCGGCGAGTAGACGTGAACCAGATCATCGAATTGATCGAGGCACGGGGCGCGGAACTAAGGACACTCCTGGATCGACTAGCACTGCTTGAACGAGACGCAGATTCGGAGACCTCTCGGCTACTCAGGGACGCGAGGAGCGCAATTGATAGTGGTAATCTCGAGGCGGCTGAGCGAACGCTTGAAAGTGCACGTCAAACAGCTCGCGCGGCACGAGCAGCAGCGCAACTGCAGGAAGTCCTAGTTATCAAAGCGGCGGCCGAACTACATGCACTACGTTTTGACTTCTTAGGAGCCGCTCGGCTTTACGCGGAGGCCGCCGAAATCGCCCCGGACGATGCCGCAGGGTCCCAGTGGGCCCTCAGGTATTTTCAAGCGCAGGCCCTCTATGAACATGGCCGAACCTTCGGAGACCAAGGCGCACTCCGCGAGGCAGTTCAAGTGGGATTCGATCAAGTCTTGCCTCTCGTTCCCGTCCATCAAAGTCCAGACGAGTGGGCCGTATCGCAAACGCAGATAGGTGTCGCGCTGCAACTGCTTGCAGAGCGTGGGGATGATGAGGCGTTGGCTGCTAGCGTGGAGGCTTTCGAACGAGCTCTCGGAGTTCTGACGATCGAACGCCAACCCCTGCTTTGGGCGGAGGCAACTCACAACTTGGGTATGATTTGGCGTGTTGCGGGTGAGCGCGGAGACATCGAGTCTCTGGAGCGAAGCGTTCTGGCGTTTGAACAGACGCTGAGAGTAGTTAGGCGTGACCAAGACGCGGCGTCCTGGGCTACGGTTCAGAACAGTCTGGGTTTGTCGCTTTTTCGTCTAGCGGAGCAAGGCAGCGCGGATGCTCTCGCGCGCAGCATTGCGGCCTTCGAGGCGGCCCTGAGCGTGCGGACTCCCACGGCTGACCCGAGTGGCTGGGCCGAAACCACAAACAACTTAGCGAACACACTTTTGGAGCGGGGAGCGGCAGGAGACCGCCAGGCTCTCCTCCGCAGCATCGAGACCTTCGAGGCCGCGCTGACCGTCGCAACCGAACAGAGGTCACCTGCCACTTGGGCGACGATGCAGATGAACCTTGGGCGGGCACTCTTCGCATTTGGCACGCCCGAGGCGCTTTCGCGTTCGGTCGAGGCCTATGAGTCCGCGCTGACCGTACGCACGCCCGCCCAAGATCCGCAGGGGTGGGCTCAGACCATGAACAATCTCGGACTTACCCTTCTTGCGATAGGTGAGAGAGGGGACCGTGCGGCACTCGTCCGGAGCCTCGAAATCTTTGAGGCGGCTCGTTCGGTAATGACGGTTGATCGAGACCCCTTGGGTTGGGCAAGCGCTACACTCAACGGAGCAATCGCTCTCAACGCTCAAGGTCGTGGAAATGAGGCCCGCGCAGAAGCGCAGGCAGCACTACGGGTCTTTGAACGGATACAAGACACCCAGGACGCCCAACGTGCGCGAGACTTCATCAGAGCAATTCAGTGAGGCGTGTGCGAGGCGATTCTTCCCTAGTAAAGGAGCCCGACCCATTCGGCTTTCAAAGTACCGTTCCGCGCGGCAGGTGGCTTACTGAGAGATTTCCAGCCTGATATCACTATACCCCCCCGCAGAAGCGGGAGAGGTGACACACTGAACCCAACATGGCGAAGAATCGACCACCACCAGCGCCCGAACCCCTAACCCGCGAGCGCGTGCTCGCCGCCATCCGCAAAGTCGGCGGGAGTGCGCAGAAGCGCGATATTGCGCGCGAGTTGGGCATTGGCAGCGAGCAGAAGAAGGAGCTCCGCCACATCCTGCGCGAGTTGGAAGAGTCCGGCGCTCTCGGCCGCACCGGTCGCAAGCGCTACGCGGACGCTGAAGCGCTGCCGCAATCGGGCGTGATGGACATCATCGACCGCGATGCCGACGGCGAACTCTTGGCGCGCATGCGCGGCCCCGAGGGCTATTTCGGCCCGCTCGTTCGCCTCGCGCCCGGTGAAGCGCGGCGCTTGCGTGGCGAGGCGGCGATCGGCATCGGCGACCGCGTGCTCGCGCGCATCGGGCGCGATGACAACGGCGAGGTCATCGCCCGCATCGTCAAACGTCTCGGACAGAGCGCGCATCGCATCCTGGGCGTTTATCGCGCCAACAGAGACGAACGCGCCGCACGATTTGGCGGCGGCCGCGTCGAACCCGCCGATCGCAAAGCGCGGCATCCCCTCATCATCGAAGCCAAGGATGTAAGCGAAGCGAAGGACGGCGACCTCGTCTTCGCCGAGCTCGACGCCAGTCGGCGCGAGCGCGCGCATGGCCCGAAATTTGGCCGCATCGTCGAAATCATCGGCCGCGAAAGCGATCCACGCGCGGCGTCCATCCTCGCCATGCACACGCACGGCATCCATCCCGGCTTCACCGAGGAGGAAGAGCGCCAGGCCGCCGACGCCAAACCCGCGAAGGTCGGCGGCGCGCGCGTCGATCTGCGCAAGCTGCCGCTCATCACCATCGACCCAGAAGACGCGCGCGATCACGACGACGCCGTCTACGCCCAACCCGACGACAATCCGAAGAACAAAGGCGGCTGGCGGGTTTGGGTCGCCATCGCTGACGTGGCGCATTACGTCACCACTGGATCCGCGCTAGATCGCGGCGCCTGGAAGCGCGGCAACTCCACGTATTTCCCCGACCGCGTCGCGCCGATGCTGCCGGAAACGCTTTCCGCCGACCTCTGCTCGCTGCGCGAGAACGAGGACCGCGCCTGCCTCGCGGTCGAAATGGTGTTCGACAAGGATGGCGTGAAGCGCAGCCACAAGTTCGCGCGCGGGCTAATGCGCTCGGCGGCGAAGCTCTCCTACGAAGCCGCGCAAGCCGCCATCGACGGCGAGCCGAACGACAAGACCAAGCCTCTGCTTGATCCGATCCTCAAGCCGCTCTGGGAGGCGTACCGCTGCGTCTGGAAAGCGCGCGAGAAGCGCCAGCCGCTCGAGATCGATGCGCCGGAACACAAGATCATCTTCAAGGACGGCAAGGTCGCCGGCGTGAAGCGGCGCGAGCGCTTCGATGCGCACAAGCTCATCGAAGAATTTATGATCCAGGCCAATGTCTGCGCCGCAGAAACTTTGGAACTGAAAGGCCGCCCGCAAATCTACCGCATCCACGATCAGCCAAGCGAGGAGAAGATCGCGGCGATCACCGACTTCCTGCCCACGGTCGGCATGAAGTGGACAAGAGGCGAGCATGTCAGTGCGGCGCGCTTCAACCGCATCCTGCACCAAGCCGAAGTTTCGCCAAACAAGGACATTGTCAACGAGGTCGTGCTGCGCACGCAATCACAAGCGGTCTATTCGCCGGACAATATCGGCCACTTCGGCCTCAACTTGCAGCGCTACTCCCACTTCACTTCACCCATCCGCCGCTACGCGGACGTCACCATTCACCGCGCCCTCATCCGCGCGCTGAAGTTGGGCGACGATGGCGCGACTGACAAGGAAGAAGCGCGCCACGCCGAAACCGCCGAGCACGTCAGCGAAACCGAGCGCACATCCATGGCCGCCGAGCGC
>JAEWNX010000133.1 GCA_023461135.1 Pseudomonadota bacterium | reverse complement strand
GGTGGGGGTCCTTTACGCCGGGGGCAGTTTCTACACCAGACGAGACATCTACGAGGTCCGCCCCGGAGACCCGGATCGCCTCTTTGACGTTCCCGGGGGTCAGTCCGCCGGCCAGCAGCCAGGGCCGGCCGACCATGGTCCCCGCCATGAGGGCCCAGTCAAACGCCACGGCGTTGCCGCCAGGCTGGCCGCCTACCGGCGCCCGGGCGTCGAACAGGAACATATCCGCGACCGTCTCGAAGGGCTTGGTTGTCTCCAGGTCCTCGCGTCGCCCCACGCCGACGGCCTTGATGATGCCGCGCCGGGAAAACGGCCTGACCTCGCCGCAGCGCCTGAGGGTCTCCGTGCCGTGCAATTGGATCCAATCGGGCTTGGCGGCGTCGGTGGCGGCGACGAGGTGCGCGTCGTCGGCGTTGACGGTGACAAGCACGGTCTCGATTCGCCCCCGCGCGCGGGCGGCGAGCGCGGCAAGCTTGTCCATGCTCAGGAAGCGCGGGCTCTTCGGATAGGTGACGAAGCCGACAAAGCGCGCACCGCCTTCGATGGCTGCGTCCAGCGCTTCGGGGGAAGTGATGCCGCAGATTTTTGCGTCAGGCATGTCGTGAAGGCAGTACGGCAGTAGGGAAGTAAGGCAATAGGGAACGCGTGCGTTCACATACGGCCCTATTCCCTTATTGCCTTCCTTTCAGCAGATCGCGGATTTCCGTCAGTAGCTTGATATCCGCGGGTACTTCGGCCGGCGCCGGGGCGGCTTCCTGCTTGCGCTTCATGCGATTGATGGTCTTCACGAGGAGGAAGATCACCCACGCGACGATGACGAAGCTGATCAATACGGTGATGAACTTGCCATAGTTGATCGTGACAAGCTCGGCGTCCGCCGGCGCCAACGGCGAGCGCGGAAGCGTCACCGCGAGGTCGGAGAAATCCAGCCCGCCCGTGAGCCAGCCGATCGGCGGCATCACGAGGTCGTTCACAAGCGACTGCACAATGCCGTTGAACGCTGCTCCAACGATCACGCCGACGGCGAGATCGACCACGTTGCCCTTAAGCGCAAACTCGCGGAATTCGCTGATGATCGACATCTGCCTGCCTCATCAATGTTGAAGCGGTGGCGGTACGTGAAGCCGCCCGGCTCGGCAAGTGGCGAAGCCTAGTTGGCCCGGCGCGTGCGCAGGGGCGAGACGTTGTCGCCGGGCGAGAGCAGCCGCTCGAGCGCCCCGGTAACCTGATCTTGAGTAAACGGCTTCTCGACGATCATCGCCTCTTGGAAGCCGGTGGGAAGCGCCTCGCGTCCATAGCCGGTGACGAAGGCGAAGGGCGTGAGCCGCTGGGTGAGCGCGACCGCGATCTCATCGACCGAGCGGCCGGCCAGATTGCCATCGACGAGCGCCGCGTCGAACGTCTCCTCACGGATCAATATCATTGCCCGGTCGATGTTCTGTGCGGGCCCAACAGGGATGCAACCGGCGTCCGTCAGATAGTCGGTGAGCACCATGCCGATGAGCGGTTCGTCTTCGACGATAAGCACCCGCTTGCCGGCGAGGCTTTGCCGCTGCGCCGCGGGCGCCACGACGATGTGCGCTGTCTCTCGCGCGAGCTGGCCAAGCGGCTGCTCGATCCGCGGCAGCGGCAGATCGATCGTGCAGATGAGCCCGCTCTCTGGATAGCTCACCGATACGATGCCGCCGTGGGTCTGCAGGCTCTGTTCGATCAGCATCGAGCCGAAGCCGCGCCCTGACGGCGGCTTCACCTTGGGGCCGCCGCTCTCACGCCAATCGAAGACGAGACGCGCGCCGCTGGCGTTAGAGCGCGTTTCCCAGCGCGCCGACACCTGCCCCGCAGAGGTGGAGAGCGCGCCGTGTTTGCGCGCGTTGGTGCCGAGTTCGTGCAGCACCAAGGCCAGGTGCAACGCAACTTGGCCTTCGAGCATCAACGCCGGCCCGGCCCAGGAAATACGAGTGTCCTGTTCGCCGCCCAGAAGAAGCTGGTCGCGCACCAGTTGCTGGATGTCCGCGCCCTGGAAAGAGCTGCCGGTAAGCAGCCCATGTGCGCGCGCCAGCGCTTGGATGCGGCCGTTGAACGCCGTGACGAACTCCGACGAACTCTTGGAGCGCCGAAGCGTCTGTGAGGCGATCGCCTGCACTGTAGCGAGCGTGTTCTTGATGCGGTGGTTGAGCTCATCGAGCAGCAGACGCTGCGTCTCTTCCGCCCGTTTGCGATCGCTGACGTCCCGCGCGACCTTGGACGCGCCCACTACACGGCCTGTTGCGTCCCGGATCGGCGAAACCGTGAGCGAGATATCCAGGCGCCGCCCATCCTTGGAGAGGCGCACCGTCTCGTAGTGTTCGATCCGCTCGCCATGCGCGAGCTGGGCGATGATCCGCTCTTCTTCTTCGTGCAGCTCGGGTGGGATGATGGTGGTGATGTGCCGGCCCAGCATCTCGTCGGCCGTGTAACCGAAGATGCGTTCGGCGCCGATGTTCCAGGAAGTGACGAAGCCTTGCAGCGTCTTGGAGATGATCGCGTCGTCGGATGAGGAGACAATCGCCGCAAGGCGGGAGAGGTCGATCTCGTGCTTGCGCTGTTCGGTAATGTCGCGCGCGATCTTGGACGCGCCGATGATTTTGCCGGACGAATCCCGCATCGGCGAGATGGTCAGCGAGATGTCGATGCGCCGCCCGTCCTTGCCTACGCGGACGGTTTCGAAGTGTTCGATGCGTTCGCCGCGCGAGAGCCGCGCGATGATTTCCTGTTCTTCGTTGTAAAGATTGGGTGGGATCAGGGTTGTAATGTGACGCCCGATCATCTCATCGGCTGTGTAGCCGAAGATGCGCTGGGCCCCGGCGTTCCACGACCTTATCGTGCCGTCGAGCGTCTTGGAGATGATCCCATCGTCGGAAGAGGAAACGATCGCCGCTAGGCGCGCTAGATCGTGTTCACTGCGCTTCCGGTCGGTGATCTCGCGTGCGACCTTGGAGGCGCCGACGACGCGGCCTGTCGAGTCTCTGATCGGCGAGATTGTCAGCGAGATATCGACGCGCCGGCCCTCTTTGGTCAGCCGGACGGTTTCGTAGTGCTTGATCGGCTCGCCGCGAGAGAGCTTGGCGATGATCTCGTCTTCCTCGTGGTGGAGTTCGAGCGGAATGAGCGTGGTGATGTGGCGGCCGATGATCTCTTCGGGCTTGTAGCCGAAGATGCGCTGCGCGCCCGCGTTCCAGGAGGTGATGACGCCGTCCAGCGTCTTCGAGACGATTGCATCGTCCGAGGAAGAAACGATTGCCGCCAGACGCATCGCGCTTTCTTCGAAGCGCTGCTGCTCGGCAACCTCGACCAGCACATTGATCGCGCCGGTGAGCTTGCCCGACGCGTCGTACTGCGGGGTCGGCATCGGGGTGAAATGCACGCGCGTGCCGTCGTGGCGTTCAAGCATCAGCTCGGCGCCGCGAACCGGGCGGCGTTCCCTGAGCGCGATGGCGATGGGGGTTTGGTCGAGCGGAAGCTCCGAGCCGTCGATACGCAACACGCGCTTGCAGCCGCACCAGCGTTCACCCGGCTCCGGCGCGCGACCCCATAGCTGCACGGCGGCGTCGTTGTAGCCAGTGATCCAGCCGTCCGCGTCGGTCATATAGACGGCGAGCGGCAACGCCTCGAGCAAAGACTGATCAGGGTTCATTCAGGCCGCACTACTCCCTAAGCGACCTGGAACGTACAGAACAGAATTTGGTTCCGTCGCAGTTACGGCTCTTCGCCGCCGTTGACTTTCAGCCGCAGCTCCTTGCCGGGCTTGAAGAACGGGACGCGCTTGGCGTCCACCTTCACGGTTGCGCCAGTGCGCGGATTTCGCCCGGTGCGGGCTTCCCGCTTGCGCACGGAGAAAGCCCCGAACCCGCGCAACTCGACCCGGCCGTCCTCAGCCAGCGCGGCGGAAATCTCATCCAGCACGACATCGACGGCGCGTTCGATCTCGGCCGCCTTGAGCGGCTGCATCTCTTCCTGAAGGCGGCTGACCAGCTCGGACCGCAGCATCGAAGGCTCCCCGACTTTCCCCGTCTCCAGATAAGGCCGTCAGCAGGCGCGGCGTCAACTGCGCAGAGGATTGAAAAGCTAGAAAGAAAAGGGGCCGAACCCGCAGATCCGGCCCCTCGTTAGGGCTGATTGCCGGCGACCCTTAGACGGGCGGTGGGGCATTCGGGTCGAAGCGCGTCCAGCCGCTGCTGCGATATTCTTGGCCCCGGGTGCGCACGTCCGTCGGCCGATAGCGTTCGAGCGCCGAGGAGACCTGCGAGGCGCGCTCGTCATCCACACGCACTGTCAGCAACGTGCCTCCGCGGCGCACGCCTTCGGAATAGACGTGCGCGTCTTCCTCCGAGACGCCGGCCTCGACGAGCGCGGTCACCAGACCGCCGACTGCGCCGCCGCCCACCGCACCGACAGCCGCGCCGGTAAGAGTCGAGGCGAGCCAGCCGGCTGCCACCACAGGGCCGAGGCCAGGAATGGCCAGAACGCCCAGACCGGCGAGCAGGCCAGCGCCCGCGCCGATGATGCCGCCCGTGGCCGCGCCCTTCACGGCGCCTTCGGCCCGGTCGTCGCGGCCGTCGGCGTCGCGGTCATGCTTGCCGCTGACGCCGCCTTTGCCGTCGAACCAATTGTCCTTGTTGCTGGCGATGATGCTGATGTCGTCGTCATCGATGCCCATGCGCTCCAGTTCATGCGCGGCTTCCATGGCGTCCGTACGGTTGTCGTACAGCCGAGTGATCGTGCGCGTCATTCGAGTGTCTCCGAAGTTGTTGGCTGCCGCCGTCCCGCAGCACAGCGCCAACACAACGCGAGCTGATCGGCGCCGTTCCGAAACCCTCAGCCGAACACAAAAACAAAGCCCGGCGCGTGAACGCCGGGCTTTGTCGATTGCGGTAGCTGGCAGCGCTTAGGACTTGTTCTTGTCCTTGCTCAGCGCAGCGCCGAGGATGTCGCCAAGCGAAGCGCCCGAGTCGGATGAGCCGAACTGCGCGATCGCTTCCTTCTCGTCCTTCAGTTCCATCGCCTTGATCGAGAGCGAGACGCGGCGGCTGGCCTTGTCGAAGCCAGTCACCATCGCATCGACGCGGTCGCCCACCGCGAAGCGGTCGGACCGCTGGTCCCCGCGGTCGCGGGAGAGATCCGACTTGCGGATGAACGAACGCAGCGCATCGCCTTCGCCGAACGCGACTTCAATGCCGCCCGTGGCCACATCGACGACCTTCGTCGTGATGATCTGGCCCTTCTTGAACTCGGCGTCGGCCATCGGATCGGAGGCGACCTGCTTGATGCCAAGCGAGATGCGTTCCTTCTCGACGTCCACATCGAGCACCTTGGCCTTCACCACGTCGCCCTTGTTGTGACGGGCGAGGGCTTCTTCACCCTGGGCGTCCCAGGCGATGTCCGAAAGGTGCACCATGCCGTCCAGTTCCGGCGTCAGGCCGACGAACAGGCCGAACTCGGTGATGTTCTTGACCTCGCCTTCGACGATCGAGCCGACCGGGTGCTCGGCGATGAACGCATCCCACGGATTGGCCTGCACTTGCTTGATGCCGAGCGAGATGCGGCGCTTTTCGCCGTCCACGTCCAGCACCTGCACGTCGACTTCCTGGCTGGTGCTCAGGATCTTCGACGGATGCAGGTTCTTCTTGGTCCAGCTCATTTCCGAGACGTGCACCAGGCCTTCAACGCCCGGCTCAAGTTCGACGAATGCGCCGTAGTCGGTGATGTTCGTGACGCGGCCGGTGAACTTGCCGTTCACCGGGTACTTGGCGTCGACGCCATCCCACGGATCGCTCATCAGTTGCTTCATGCCGAGGCTGATGCGCTGGGTGTCTGGGTTGATCTTGACGATCTGGACTTTCACCGTGTCGCCCACGTTGAGCACTTGGCTCGGGTGCGAGACGCGCTTCCAGCTCATGTCGGTGACGTGCAGCAGGCCGTCGATGCCGCCGAGGTCAACGAACGCGCCGTAATCGGTGATGTTCTTCACAACACCTTCGCGCACTTCGCCTTCCTGCAATTGGCCGACGATTTCGGCGCGTTCCGAAGCGCGGCTCTCTTCCAGCACCGCACGGCGGGAGACGACGATGTTGCCGCGCTGGCGGTCCATTTTCAGGATCGCGAAGGGCTGCACGATGTTCATCAGCGGGCCGACGTCGCGTACGGGACGGATGTCAACCTGGCTGCCCGGCAGGAACGCATTCGCCCCGCCGAGATCGACCGTGAAGCCGCCCTTCACGCGCCCGACGAGCGCGCCATTGACCGCTTCTTGCGCGGCGAACGACTTTTCCAGACGCGTCCAAGCTTCTTCGCGGCGCGCCTTTTCCCGGCTGACGACGGCGTCGCCCAGCGCGTTCTCGATGCGGTCGAGATAAACTTCGACGATGTCGCCGGCCTTCGGTTGGCCCGCGCCGTCATCGATGAGGAATTCTCTGAGAGGAATACGGCCTTCGGTCTTGAGGCCGATATCGACGACGACAAAGTCGTGTTCGATGGCGACGACGGTGGCGGGAATAACCCGGCCTTCGATCATGCCGCGCTTACCAAGGCTCTCGTCGAGCAGGGCGGCGAAGTCATCGCGTGTGGGGGTGGATTGGTTCTGGGCTGCGGCAGCCATGCGTGTTCAAACTCCAACTCAATAGTACGGGCCGACCGGTTGGCTCCGGCGGTCTCGGCCCCACCATGGGACCGTCCGATTTGGGGGGACCGCAAAACGCAAAAGCGCCTGAGGTTCAGACCCCAGGTCGCTCAAACGCCGCCAAGCTATGCTGGCAAGACGGCCTCCAACGGGGGCTTGTATAAGGAGTGAGCCTCGCCCCAGCAAGGGAGGGGCCTCAAATGGCGTGTCCTCAGGCGCGCGCTTTCTCGAGGATAGCCACGGCCGCCGCTACCGCTTCGGCCACACTCAGGTTCGTCGTATCCAGTTCGTGAGCGTCCGCCGCCTTGTAGAGCGGCGAATCCTTGCGCTCCGTGTCTCGCCGGTCGCGTTCGGCGATCTGCGCTTCCAGCTCCGCCAAGCTGATCGTCTCGCCGCGCGCTGTCAGCTCCGCGTGCCGGCGCTGCGCGCGCACGGGGAGGTCCGCCACTACGAATAGCTTCACGTCCGCATCCGGGCAGATAACCGTGCCGATGTCGCGCCCATCCAGCACCGCCCCGTTGGGATCGGCGGCGAACGCGCGCTGGGCCTTGCGCAGCACCTCGCGCACGGCTGGGAGGGCGGCGACCTTCGAGGCCGCCAACCCGGCCGAACTCGATCGGATGCGGTATTCATCGATTGCGCCAAGATCGAGCGCCTCGGCGGCCTTCACCGCCGCGGCCTCATCGCCAGGATCGCCGCCGGCGTCGAGCACGGCCAGGCCCACGGCGCGATAAAGCGAGCCGGTGTCCAGCCGTTTCAGCCCGTAGTGCTTGGCCAGCCCGGCGGCGATCGTGCCCTTGCCCGAGGCGGTCGGCCCATCGACGGCGATAATCATGGCGGCGGTTTTAGGGGCGGGTCTCACGCGGGGATAGTGCGTTCTGAGCCGCACGGACGCCGGGACTCCAGCGGCGGAACCGCGCCGCCCAGCGCCCGTTTCCAAACTGTAAGGCAGAAGCCGGGGCGAAGGTTGATCCATCTCATCAGGGCCAAGGCGGCGAGCGTGCGATGAGGGTGCTCATCGCCAATCATCGCTACGTCGAAGCCAGCGGCGCCGAGCGCTACCTCTTCAACATCAGCGCCGAACTCGAAGCGCGCGGCCATGACGTCATGCCCTTCGCCATGCGCCACCGCCACAACGCGCCGTCACCGTACGAACATTACTTTGTTTCACCCATCGACAGACCC
>JAEWNX010000132.1 GCA_023461135.1 Pseudomonadota bacterium | reverse complement strand
CGGACGGCGCCTGGGAAGCGCGCTTGCGCATTCCAGGACGCGGGCGTCTCAAAGTCGTGCGCTTTCACACTGCTGCGCAATGGCGCCTGACGCCCGGCGCAGATCGTGCGCCGACCGCCTCGTTCGGTGCGCCGATCTCGCAACTGCCCGAAGAGCGCGTGAATATCGCCTGGCGCGCGGCGGACGATTTCGGCGTGCGCCAGCTTCTGTTGCGCGTGCGCCCGCTCCATCCGCCGGAAGGTTTGGCGCGCGCCGATCCGGTCGATACTCCGCTCGAAACGCCGGCCGGCGATCCGCGCGAAGCGGAGGCGGAGACCGAAGTCGAAATGGCCGCGCATCCCTACGCCGGCATGGAAGTGGAAGCGCGCCTCGTTGCCGTGGATGCGCTGGGTCAAGAAGGCGTCAGCGATCCGTTGCAGTTCACGCTGCCTGAAAAAATCTTCCTGCAGCCGCTGGCGCGTGCGGCGATCGAAATCCGGCGCCACATCCTTGCGGAACGGCGCGATTACAGGCCGGAGCAGACCCAGCGCCCGCGCAGCGTGCCGGCGCGCGACATCCTGCTCGGCAACCAACGCATCGAAGTCCGCGACGACAGCCGCCGGCCCAATCTGCAGCGGGCGCCGGAAGGCGTGCGCCGCGCGGCGCGGCTCTTGGATGCGCTGACCATGGCGCCGGAGGACGGCTATTTCCGCGACCTCGCCGTCTATCTGGGCTTTCGCTATGCGCGCGCCGAATTGAACCGTGCGCGCCAGATCGACGAGACCGACCTTGCCGCCGACACGCTGTGGCGCACGGCGTTGCGCGCGGAATATGGCGGCGCAGCCGACGCGCGGCGCGCGCTTGAAGAAGCGCAGCGTCAGTTGGCCGAAGCCTTGGCGACGGGCGCGCCCCAGGAGCGCGTGCGTCAGTTGATGGAAGCGCTGCGGCGCGCGACCGAGACCTACATGAATGCTCTGATTCAAGAAGCGCTGCGCAACGGCGAGCGCCAGAGCATGGAGGACACGCAGGAGCAGACTCAAGTCAGCGAGCGCGACATCGAAGACCTCTTGCAGCAGGTGCAGCGGCTGAGCGAGCAAGGCCGGAACGCGGAGGCGCAGCAATTGCTGCAGATGCTGGCGAACATTCTCAACAACATGGATGTTCAGCTTTCCGAGCAGCAGAGCCAAGACGGCCAGGGTGAAGGCGAAGGCGATCCGCAGATGCAGGAGAGCGTCGATCAACTTTCCGAAACGATGGGCGAACAGCGCGCGTTGCGCGACGAGACGCGTCAGGAGCAGCAACAGCAAGAGGGCCAGGGCGGCAGCGGCGGCGAGCAGCAAGGCGGGCAAGGCGGCGACCAACTGGCCGAACAGCAGGCGCAAATCCGCCAAGGCTTGGCGCAAGCGCAGCGCATGGCCGACGAAGCGGGCGCGGCGCCGAGCGACGATCTGAATTCGGCGGGCGAAGCCATGCGGCGCGCGGAAGACGCGTTGCGGCAAGGCGATCTCGAAGGCGCCGAAGCGGCGCAATCGGCCGCGCTGGAGAGTTTGCGCGAGGGCGCGGAGCAGTTGGCGGCGGAGATCCGTGCGCGCGGCCGTGAAGGCGGACAAGAAGGCGAGGCCGGCGGCGAACGCGACCCGCTCGGGCGTCCGACCAGCGGCGCCGCCGACGGCGGCAGCGAGACGCGCGTGCCGTCGCAATCCGATCCGGTGCGGGCGCGGGAGATCTTCGACGAAATCCGCCGGCGCGCGCAGGATCCGAACCGTCCCGCCGCCGAACGCGAGTATCTGCGCCGCCTGCTCGACCGTTTCGGCGACAGCGGCTCTTGACCGGGCGCGGGCGCGCGTCAGTCTCGGCGCGACTGGATCCTGGAGGCTTCATGCGCACGCTTTTCCTCTCCGCTGCTTTTGCCGCCCTGCTCGTCGCCTGTTCGCCGCCGGCGCAGCGCGATGCGGACGCGCCGTCCGACGCCGCGCCGCAAGTGCAGGCGTGTAACGAGATCGCGCCAAATCTTTCGCGCATGGTGGGCATCGAAGGAGCTGCGGCCGTCGCCGCAGGCGCAAGCGATTTGCGCGGCGGGGCGATCACGCCCGGCCTGTACGATCTGACGCGCGCGGTGCGCATCGGCGAGGCGACGGGTTGGCAAGGCGAGCGTGCGGTGGCGCTCGACGTGAGCGAAGATGCGAGCGGCGCGGTCACGTTCAACTGGGCGGGCGCGGCTGCCGGCGGCGACGTCGACCGCTGGACCGCGACGTTCAACGATTCCGGCGAGCATCCGATCATCACCTATACGTGCGGCCGCATGGGCGATGTGGCGGCCGAGTTCACCGCGCAACGCGATACGCTGACGCTGCGCGTGCCGGATGGCGCGAATGGGTCGTTGCACTTGGACTTCCAACGGCGCAGCTAGCTCACCATCCGCCGCCTTCCGCCAGCAGCGCGGCGTAGAGTTCGACGCCGCGGCGGAAGTCCCGCATGCGCAGGTTTTCGTTGGGGGCGTGCTGGTTGTTGTCGGCGTTGACGATGGGGACGATCACGAAGGGTGTTTGCAGGACCTCGCCGATGGGCGCGATCGGCAGGCTGCCCCCGAGCATGGGGGCGATGCGCAGTTCGTCATTGGTTGCGGTGCGGAGCACGCCGACGACGCGGCGCACGCCCGGATCGTCGAACGGCGCGGCGGCCGCGGCGTAGCCTTGGCCGGTCCAATCCAAACGCGCGAGGCGCGCGTGGGCGCGGCGTTGCTCGGGCGTGGGCGGCGCATCTATGAGTTCGTAGCCTTGTGCGCGCAGGTGCGCTGCGATGGCGGCGTGCGCTTCGTCCGGGGTGAGGCCGGGCGTCATGCGCAGGTCGAAGCCCGCGGTCGCTTCGGGATCGATGGCGTTACGCTGCGCGCCTGTGCCCCCATAGGAGAGCTGCGTGAGGTTGAGCGCGGGACGGAGGATGGCTTCGCCGTAGCTCTCGCCGCTCTCAGCCTCGGCGATCTGCGGACCGGCAAGCATGCCTTCGCTGTCGAAGCCTTCGCGGGCGAGCGCCAAGGCTTCACGCGACGCCGGATCGGCGTCGAGCCCTTCGACGAGGATAGTCCCGTCGGGCGCGCGCATCGAGGCGATCAGGTGCGCAAGGCGCGCGCCGGGATTAGGCGCGACGTTGCCGTAATGGCCCGAATGCAGGCTGCCGGCGGCGCCATAGAGCGTGATGCGGAAACTGGCGACGCCGCGCACGCCCAGCACCACGCGCGGCAGACCGCGCGGATCGATGGGCCCGTCGCCGAAAATCCATATGTCGGAGGCGAGCGCGTCGCGGTGGTCTTCGAGCGTGCGCGCGAGATTGGGTGAGCCGGCCTCCTCTTCGCCTTCGAGGAAGAACTTGATGTTGGCCGAAAGCGGAATGTCGGCGGCGCGCAGCGCATCGATGGCCGCGAGCATGGCGAGGATGGGCGCTTTGTCGTCGCTGGCGGAGCGCGCGTAGATGCGCGCGTCGTCGGCCAGCGGATAAGTTGCGTTTTGCCACGGGATGATGGGCGAACCCTCTTCGAGGCGGCCGCTGCGGAGCGTGGGCTGGAACGGCGGCGTGGCCCATGCGTCGGGCGGATCGACGGGTTGGCCGTCGAAGTGTGCGTAGAAGAGCAAGGTGCGCGTGGCGCCGGGCGTGGCGAGTTCGCCGTAGACGGAAACGGGCGCACCGTCAGTTTCGAGGATATGCGCTGCCATTCCGCGGCGTTCGAGCATGGCGATGAGCGCATCGGCGTTGCGGCGGATGTCGGCGGGATTGGACGCCACGTTGGGCAGCGCGAGGAGCGCGCGCAGTTCGCTGACGATCGCTTCTTCGTTGGCGGCCAGATGCGTGCGCGCGGCTTGCATCGCCGGGGCGGCTTGGGGCGCGGCGGCGGCTGGAAATGGATCGGGCGCCGCGGCTGGCTGGCAGGCGGCAAGCGTGAGTGCGAAGCTGAGAAAGATGCGGCGCATGAGTTTCCCCCGTCCCATGCTGCGTCATGGGAACGGCTCGCCGCAATGGCAAACGGACCGCGTTCGAGGCTCAACTGGTGTCCTTGAAGGCGTCTGGCGCATAAAACGCGGCGCCGAGCGCTTCGAGGGAGAGGCGCGCGTCGCTGGGGTCGTAATCGTCAGTGCGCGGGCCGGTGAGCACGAAGCGGGTCACGAGCTGCGGCACGCGGCGCGCTTCGCGCGCCAGCACGCGAGCGAGCCGCTCGGCGTAGGGGCGTGGGTTTTCGAGCACGCGGCGCAAGGCCTCGAAGCGGCGCGCGAGGCGGAACGGCGCGTCTTCCGCGCTGAGGAGGCGCGGCGCGCGCGGCGGCGGGGGCGGTTGCGGATAGCCGCCGAAGGGATCGAGGATTCGCGGGCCGCGGGCGTTGGGCAGCAAACGCGGATTGCGCGGGAGGGCGAAGGAGAAAGGTGCGCGCCAGGTTTCGGGATGCGTGGGGTTGGAGCGCGCCGCCTCCGGGGGCGCATTTGCGCCATCACCTTGGGCGTTCGTGCTCTGCGCGGCCAGAGGCCGCGCGCTCCAATGCTGCGACGCGAGACCTAGGCTGCGCAGTTGGATGGTCACCGTGCGCGGACCGCACTGGGCGCGAGCTTGCTCAGCGCGATGCAGCTCCGCCGCTTCGGCGACGAGCAAACGGCGCACGATGCATTCGAGCGGATAGAGCCAGGCGACGATCTGACGGCGCAGAACGCGCGGCAGCGATCTCAAGAGCGCGATAGACGCGGCATCGCCAATGGCCGCGACGGCGCGCGCGTGCATGGCGCGGGCGCGGGTCCAGAGCGGGTCGGTGGGCGTGGCGGCGATGTCGGTCATGCGCGGCAGTGTACACGCGCGCGGGATCGGTCGGATTGAGCGGTCGGGCGTTGTTTTGTTTTCAGCCGCTTAGGCGTGGGTGTTCGTGGATAAGCGGCTGGTCTGTCCCCGCTCTCAGTCGAGGGCGGCGATGTACGGGAGTCCTCGGTATCGGCCGGAATCATCCATGCCGTAGCCGACCAGGAACGCGTCCGGGGCGTCCCAGGCGAAGGCGTCGATGGGTTCGCCCAGCGCCTGGGGCTTGCGCACGAAGGCGCAGGCGAGCGTTTTGGTTGCGCCCTTGGCCATCAGGTGTGCGCGCGCGTAGGCGATGGTGCGGCCCGAGTCGAAGACATCATCGACGATGAGCGCGGGACGGCCGTCGATGGGCCGGGAGATGTCGGCGCGCACGACGACCTTGCCGGAGCTTTCGCGTGCGTCGCGGTAGCTCTCGAGCCAGAGGGAATCGTAGATCGGATGGCGGCCGCGCGTTTCGAGCGCACGCATCAGATCGGCGGCGAACGGAATGGCGCCTTGCAGCAGCGCGACCACGGTCCAGCCATCGTCAACGTGCGCGGCGAAGCCTTCGGCGAGCTTGTCGACCCGCGCGGCGATCTCGTCGGCAGTGAGAAGAACGCGCAAGCGCCTCAGCTATTGGAGAAGCGCAAGCCTTCGATCGGCCCGAGTTCGCTCGTGGTGGTCGCCGGCGCGTCGGCGTCGCTGAGCGGCTGATCGAGCAAAAGCTCGTCCGGCGGCGCGGCTGGCGAGACGTGCGCGGCGCCGCCCGCGAGCGACATCTCCGAGAAGCTCGCGAACGTGGCTTCGAGATCGACGGCGTCTTCCGGCGGGTTCTCGACACGGATCTGGAACGGCACCGAGGCGCCCGCCTCGATCGGCTGATCGGTGACGACGTTCACGAGTTCGAAGATTTCGTGCGAACGCGTGTCGCGCAGAGAGATGCGCACGGGCGGCACGAGCTTGTCGTCGCGGCCGATGTTGCGGACTTCGCCGCTGACCAGAAGGATCGGCGTCGCGCCGTCGAAATCGCGCTCGACGGCGAGGTCGTAGAATTCGAGGCCGTAGACGTTGACGTCGAGGCCCAGCGCCGCGAAGGCGCTGGCCGAACGCGGCCACAGTTCGGCGACGTCCTGGCGGAAAGCGACCATGCCGGTGGCGCTTGCCGCGAGGGCAGCGCCGGTCGCGCCCCACACCACAACCGCAGCGCGCATGCGCTCTCGGCGCATCCGCTCGGCCTGCTGGGCGCGGAATTTCGCGGCGGCGGACGGGGCCGGGCCAGGCTGCTCGGCGGCGCGGCGCAATCTTTCGACACGTTCGCGAGTCAGAGGTTCCTGCTGAGGACCTTCGGGGCGGACCTCGGAGGCCTTCGCGGTCACAGCCTGTGTCCGCAGCTCGAGCTGCGGCTCGGCAAACCAGGAGAACCCGCATGCGGCGCAGCGCACGGTACGGCCGGTCGGCCCGATCGCGGCGTCGTCAGCGTAGTACCTTGTCGAACAAGACGTGCAGGTCAGGATCATGTTAACGATACGCCCTTAGCCCCAGTAACTTACCTCGGTGCATTGATTCTATTCGGCTTGTCTAGACTATGGCCCGCCCAAACAGTCCCGACTACGACCTTTACAGGAGCGGTACTCTCGTCCGCTTAACGAACGTCGATGCCGGTTACGGCGCCGCAACGGTTCTGTTCGGCGTCGACTTTGAGGCCCGCGCTGGCGAGGTCGCCCTGATCAATGGTCCCGCAGCTGCCGGCAAGACTACAATCACGCACCTGCTCCGCCTAGCGCTGCCGCCCCGTTCTGGACGAGCTGTAATTCTGGGCGCGGACGTGGGC
>JAEWNX010000131.1 GCA_023461135.1 Pseudomonadota bacterium | reverse complement strand
CTTCAACGCGGCGCCGCCACGGAAGTGGTTGATGAGCGAAAGAAGAGACGGGGCCGCAACCACTTCGCCGCCCGCCCACGCGGCTTCCGAGCCGCATGCTTCGGGACAAATGAACGCCATTCCCATGCCGTGCGCGGCCATCGCTGCCGGCAATGCGCCGGGCGCAGGCGCGAGCGCGCCGTCGAGCCCGACTTCGCCGAAGCACACGACGCCATCGAGCGCGTCGTGCGGCAGCGCGCCGATCGACGCCATCATGGCCAGCGCAATCGGCAGATCGTAATGCGTGCCCTCCTTCGGCAGATCGGCAGGCGCGAGATTGACGACGAGACGCCCCGCAGGAATGGCAAGCCCAATGGAGGCAAAAGCTGCGCGCACGCGTTCGCGCGCCTCTGAAATCGCCTTATCCCCGAGCCCGACGATGACGATGCCGGGCGTGCCGCCCGTCAATTGAGCCTGAACCTCGACGCGACGCGCCTCGAGCCCTGCGAACGCTACAGTGGTTGCATTGGCGCACGTCTGCATATGTGCCCCGCCTTTATCCACAGACCGGGCCTCAGATCGTACAGATATGGAACAAATGCGCAACAGAAATCGAACATCTGCGCGCGATCTGTGAGTCGCAGCGAAAGTTACTCCCAGATCGGGCTGCTTGCCATGGGATTATTGGCGCGGCGAAGGCTCAGTACCGGTTGGCCGCCGGGCGCTCTTCGGCGGGCGCTTCGCCACGAAATTCGGGGCTTGCCGGCGCCTGGGCATAATAAGGCTGGGGCGGTGTGCGGACCTGCATGAACGACACGACGCGCCGGACGCCCGGCACGATGCTTGCGATTTCCGCGGCGCGTTGCAGCTTGTGTTCGCTGCGCGCTGTGCCCATCAGATAGACGTTCCCGTGAAACGTCTCGATGTTGACATTGATCGCGCGCACCGACGGACTCGCGGTCAAACGCGTGCGGATTTGTGCGGTGATGAGTTCGTCTTGCGCACTCCGCACGAAGCCCGAGCGCGGCCCGACGAAAACCTCGTTGTAAACGCTGTGCACCGTGCCGACGCCGCGCGCGATCGTCTCCGCCGCTTGGCGATGTTCCGCCGTCGGCGCTGCGCCCGACAACAACAGATTGCCGTTCGCCACTTCCACATCCACTTCCGCGAACGCGGCGCTGTCGGCCGCGATCAGGCGCATCTTCACCTGGTTCGACGCCGCCGCGTCGTCAATGCCTTGGCCAATGGTGCGATCCTGCATCGCGTAAACACCGACGCTGGCCGCCGTGCCGAGCGCCGCAGTCATGCAGCTGCTGACGCTTGCGGCGGCGGCGAAAACAGCGAGGAGGGCAAGCGCACGCATGGCGCGCGGAGTGTGCGCCGCGATCGTTTCCGGCGGCTTAAGATCAGCCGACGCGCTGCTCGTCGAACCAGGCGGCGCGTTGATGGCGCGGCAACATTCCTGAACCAACCACTACCAGATCGAAGCGGATCGGGGCGTCATGGAGCCGCCATCTGCCAGCTAGCGCCTGCGCGGCCCGCGCGATGCGCCGTTGCGCCATCGCCGTCACCGCGTACGCGCCGGCGTCATATGTGTTCCGCGCCTTGACTTCGACGATGACGAGCACGCCGCCCTTCCACGCCGCCACATCCACTTCCCCATAAGGCGTGCGCACGCGATGGCCGAGAATGCGATAGCCCTTGCACATCAGGAAAAGCATCGCCGCCCATTCCGCGACACGGCCGCGGCGTTCGGCGCGCTCGCGGGTCAAGCGCGGTCCTTCAGCGCCAGCGCACGCGCATAGGCGCGCCGACGCGAAACGCCCAGCGTCTCCGCGGCGCGCGTGGCCGCCTCCTTCACGCCTGCGTCGAGCGCGCGCATGAGAAATGCATCCAGCTCTTCGTCGCTCGCTTCGCCTTTCGGCAGCGGCGGCGCGACGACAATGACGATCTCCCCCTTTGGCCCACCCGCCGCCGCATAGTGCGCGGCAAGCGCATCGAGCGTGTCGCGCCGCGCTTCTTCGAAGAGTTTGGTGAGTTCGCGCGCAACCACGCCCGGCCGTGCGCCAAGCATCTGCGCCAAGTCCGCAAGCGACTCGGCCAAGCGCGGCCCTGTCTCGTAGAAGATCAACGTCGCATCCACGTTCGCCAAGTCTTCCAACGCCGCGCGCCGTGCAGTCTGCTTCGCGGGCAGAAACCCCACGAACATGAACCGGTCCGTCGGCAGTCCCGACGTCACCAGCCCGGCCAGCAGCGCCGAGGCGCCCGGAATTGGGAACACCCGATGGCCGGCTTCGATCGCCGCGCGCACGAGCTTGAAGCCCGGATCCGAAACCAACGGCGTTCCCGCGTCGGAAATCAGCGCCACGCTTTCGCCCGCTTCGAGCGCTGCCAAGATGTCGCCACGGGCCGTCTCCGCATTGTGCTCATGGTAAGCGCCGAGCCGCGGCTTCAGCCCATACGCCTCCAGAAGTTTCCGCGCCACGCGCGTGTCTTCCGCATAAACACGCCCTGCGGCGCCCAGCACATCGAGCGCCCGCAGCGTGATGTCGCGCAGGTTTCCTATCGGCGTCGCGACCACATAAAGGCCCGCTTCCAAAGGTGGACTGGGCTGGCGGGCGCCGATACGGTCCGGCGCGGAATCCTCGGGGATGCTCATGGCCTTCAAATCATCGTCGCGCGCGCGGCTTACGCCAAGCTTGAAGACGGGCGCGGCGATCGGCTTCGCGGCCTTCATGGCCGCCTGTGCGACTGCGCCGGCGCCAGCTCCGAGCCCGACCAGTCCCACGAGGCCCAGCGCACCGGCGGAAGCCCAGGTGCAGACACGCGACGGCGTGACCCCGCCGTTCATGCGCGGACGCGACATCGTGCGCGTCGGTCTGCTGCTGCCGTTCTCGCTCCGGCCCCAGGAAGCCACCGCGCTCTACAACGCCGCGGAGCTGGCGCTCTTCGATCATGGCAGCCAGAACACCCTCCTCATTCCGCGCGACGCAGGATCGGATGAAGCTTCGGCCAACGCCGCCGCACGCGCGCTCGTCAGCGACGGCGCCGACATCATCATCGGTCCGGTCCTGCGCGAAGGCGTCGTGGGCGCCGGCAACGCCGCGGCAAGCCAGCGCATCCCGGTCATCGGCTTTTCCTCCGACAGCACCATCGGCGGCAATGGGGTCTATCTTCTGAGCTTTCAGCTCGAGGATGAGATCGCACGGCTCGTGTCGTACGCCGCCGCGCAGAACATCCGCAGCATCGCGCTGCTTGCGCCGGCGAACGAATACGGCCGCCGCGTCGAGAGCGCGCTGCGGGCCCAGGCGCAGCAGCGCGGCGTGACGATCGTGGCGTCGCAGCTCTACAACCGCACCGACGCAGACGCGGCGGCCGCGGCCGGCGCGATCGCCACTCAGCTCCGCGCATCGCCCGCGCAAGCCGTCCTGATC
>JAEWNX010000130.1 GCA_023461135.1 Pseudomonadota bacterium | reverse complement strand
GCGTCCGGCAGCTCGACGCGCATTTCCTGCGGTTCCGGCGCGAGCACATCGGCTTGGCGAATAAAGAAGATGAAGAGCCCGATGAACGCGACAACGCCGACGCCGATCAGCGCAAGCCGCACCTGCGGCGGCGTGCGGCGGGCAAATCCGCTGCGGCGTCGTCTACGTCGATACATCGCTTCGTTGGCCCCTGCCGTTGCGAGCGGACGAGATTGCCCCCAAAATGTGGCGAGTTTCCAGTTCCGTCCTGCGGTTAACTCTGTGGGACTTTTTGAGGTGATTCGTGAACCGCGCCGAAAGCAGCGATCTCGGTGAGCGCCAGGACGCCGCCGCCGAGCTGCGCCGGCTGGCGGAGGGCATCGTCCCGCACCGCACGGTGGCGCTGGTCGGGCTCATGGGCGCGGGAAAAACCACCGTCGGCCGTCGGCTCGCGCAGGCGCTGGCGCTGCCGTTCGTTGACGCGGACGAAGCCATCAGCACGGCCGCCGGCCGCAGCATCGAGGATATTTTCGCCGAGCGCGGCGAGTGCGAATTCCGCCGCGGCGAGCGTCAGGTGATTGCGCGCCTGCTCGCTGGGCCCGTGCATGTCATGGCCACCGGCGGCGGCGCCTTCATCAACGCCAACACGCGCGCCGTCATGAAAGAGCAGGCCATCACGATCTGGCTCCGCGCACCGCTCGACGTGTTGATGAAGCGCGTGAGCAAGCGCGATCACCGCCCGCTGCTGAAAGAAGCCGATCCCCAAGCCGTGATGCAGCGCCTGATGGACGAGCGCTATCCCATCTACGCCGAAGCCGATCTCACCATCGACACCGCCAACACGCCCCACCACACCGCCGTCGTCGCCATCTTGGCGGCGCTGCGCGAACATCTCGCCAAACCATGACCGAAACCATCCATATCAATCTCGGCGAGCGTTCCTACAACATCCATGTCGGCGCGGGCCTGTTCGCGCGCGCCGGCGAACTCATCGCGCCGTTCGCGCCCAGCAAGCGGGTGTTCGTCGTTACCGACAAGAACGTCGCCAAGCATCACGCCGAGGCGCTGGAGGGCGGGCTCAAAGCAGGCGGCCTTGAGCTCGTGAAGCTCATCAAGCTCAAGCCCGGCGAGGAAACAAAAAGCTATCGCGGCCTGCAGGAAGTGCTCAGCAAGCTGCTCCGAGCCGGCGTCAGCCGCCGCGACCTCGTGATCGCCTTCGGCGGTGGGGTGATCGGCGATCTCGCGGGCTTCGCCGCAGGCATCGTCAAGCGCGGCGTGGATTTCGTGCAGATACCCACGACGCTGCTGTCGCAGGTGGATTCCAGCGTGGGCGGCAAGACCGCCATCGACACGCCGGAGGGCAAGAACCTCGTCGGCCTCATCAACCAGCCGCGGCTTGTGCTGGCGGACGCGGACGTGCTCGAGACGCTGCCGCCGCGCGAACTGCGCGCGGGTTACGCCGAGATCGTCAAAGTCGGTTTGATCGAGGACGCCAACTTCTTCGGCTGGTGCGAAAGCAACGCGCCGCACCTGCTCGGCACGGCGCCGCCGCTGTTCGATCCAGGCGGCCACTATGACGGCCACGTCGCGCTAAATCACGAGATGCGCGAACTGCGCCGCAAAGCAACCCAGCACGCCGTCACCTGCGCCATCACCTTCAAGGTGCGCGTCGTCGAGCAGGACGAGCGCGAGGAGAAGGACATCCGCGCGCTGCTCAATCTCGGCCACACCTTCGCGCACGCGCTCGAAGCGCACGCCGGCTACAATGGCGACCTTTTGCATGGCGAAGCGGTCGCCGCCGGCATCGCGCTGGCGTTTCAGCTCTCCGCCAATCTCGGCATCTGCTCGGAGGCCGACGCCCGCCGCGTGCGCCAGCACCTCAACGCCTGCCGCTTCGTCACCGATTTGCGCAAGCTGCCCGGCGCGCCCTATGATGTCGACAAGCTGATGGCCCTGATGGCCACGGACAAGAAGGCAGAAGCCGGCAAGATCACCTTCATCCTCGCCCGCGCGCCTGGCCGGGCTTTCGTCGAGCGCGACGCGCCGGTCGATGTGGTGCGCGAGCTCCTGCAAGCAGAAACAAAATGACCACATCGCTGCTGATCGCCGCGACCACCATCGCGATTCTCATTCTTTTGAACGCGTTCTTCTCGGCCGCCGAAACCGCGCTCACCGGCGCCAGCCGCGCGCGCATGGCCACGCTGGAGCGCGAGGGCGACCGTCTCGCCGCCAAGGTGAACGCGCTCAACGAGAACCGCGAAAGCATGATCGGCGCGGTGCTGCTGGGCGCCAATGTCGTGCAGATCGCCGCCTCCGCCATAGCCGCGACCATCTTTGTCTCGCTCTACGGCGAACTCGGGCCCCTGATCACCACTTTGGTGCTGACGCCGCTGCTGCTCATCTTCGGCGAAGTCGGCCCCAAGACGCTCGCCATTACCGCGGCCGACAAGATCGCGCGCGTCGTCGCCATTCCCGTGCAATGGATGGTGCGCGTATTCGCGCCGATCGTCGGCTCGGTGCAGTGGCTGGTGAACCGGTCGCTGCGCCTGTTCGGCGTGCGCATTGACGAGAACATCGACGTGCTCTCCGCGGCGCGGGCCGAGATCATTGGCGCGGTGGAGATGCACGCGGAGGAGGGCGGCGTGGAGGCCGAGACGCGCCATCGCCTGCTCGGCGCGCTCGATCTCGGCGAACTCGAACTGGCCGACGTGATGATCCATCGCAAGTCGATCAAGTCGCTCGACATCGATCTGCCGCCGCGCGAGATTCTGGCCCAGGCGATGTCTTCGCCGCATACGCGCCTGCCGCTCTGGCAGGAAAATCCCGACAACATCGTCGGCGTCCTGCACGCGCGCGATCTCTTGCGCGCCATTTCCGAGCACGGCCGCGACGGCTTCAACGTCCGCGACGCGATGCGTACGCCCTGGTTCACGCCGATGACAACGAGCGCGGAAGATCAGCTCGCCGAATTCCTGCGCCGGCGAGAGCATTTCGCGCTGGTGGTCGACGAATACGGCGCCCTCATGGGCCTCGTCACGCTCGAAGACATTCTGGAAGAGATCGTCGGCGACATCAAAGACGAGCACGACATCGCCGTCCAAGGCGTGCGCCCGCAGCCCGACGGCAGCGTCAATGTCGACGGCGCCGTGCCGATCCGCGATCTCAACCGCGTGATGAACTGGGATCTGCCCGACGAAGAAGCCGTCACCGTCGCCGGCCTTGTCATCCACGAAGCCCAAGCCATCCCGGACCCCGGCCAACGCTTCGCCTTCCACGGCTATCGCTTCCAGGTGCTGCGCCGCCAGCGCAATCAGCTCACGGCGCTTCGGGTAGAGCGGGAGCTGGAGGAGGATTTGGCGGGCGGCTGACGCCCATCACCCCAAACGCCAGCGCCCCCAGCACAAACAGCACCGCCCCGATCACCAGCGCCAAATCGTAATTCCCCATCGCGTCGTACATCTTCCCGAACAGCACCAGCGCCACCGCCGTCGACAGCGCCCCCGCCATCGCGATCACGCCATAGATCGCCCCGTAGTGCTTCAGCCCAAAACGCCGCGAGATGAAGTACGCGAACAGATCCACCTCCGCCCCTTGCTGCATCCCGATCAGCCACAC
>JAEWNX010000129.1 GCA_023461135.1 Pseudomonadota bacterium | reverse complement strand
GACCGGCACCGGCTCGCGAACACGACCGCGTACAGCAACGACATAAGCTCAGACTCGCCCCAGGTGTGAACGCCGGGTTAAGGCTTGGCCGCAAATCGTTAGCGAGGTGTTAACCGCGCAGTCATGGGAACCAGGCGGCGCTGCCCGCGCGCCTCACGCCGCCTGGCTGGCGTCGCTGCGCACCAGTCCCCAGTCCTCGCAGAGGACCCGCACCAGCCGCTCGTGCCGCTCCTCGATGGCGTTCAGCGTCCATTCCTCGATGCCGGCGATATCGCGCGTCAACGCGAAGATCGGCGCGCCCGGCGTGTTGAAGAAGATTTTGCGCTTGTCCGAGTAGGGCTTGGTGTCGGCGAGCGCGTTCTGCGCATAGGTCACGAGGATGAGGTTGCCCAAGAGATTGGCCGCTTCGATGCGGCGCACCTTGTCCGGGAAACGAGCATCCCAATAGGCGCCGCCGCCGCGCGGCAGGATGTGTTCGACTGTCACGTCGTCCGTCATCTGCAGCAGATGACCGCCCGGCATCGCCGCTTCGAGCCGCATCAGCAGCAGGCGGCGTTGACGGTCGCGTTTGCGCGAGCGGTTGAGCGTCGCAAAGAACGTCAGTTGCTCTTTTTCGGTGAGATCGAGGGCGCCCTTCGGGCCATAGAGCATCTTGTCGTCGCCGACATACTTCACTGCGCGCGCGTAGCGGCCCTCCTGCACGCGGCTGTCCACGACCGAAAGTTCGCAGGCGAAGGTGAAGCGATCGAGCGCCTGGAAGAAGCGCCGCGCGCGCTCGTACTCGGCGGCATGTTCGGCGAGGAACGCGATCGCGGCCGGCGCCCAGTCCCACTCCTCCACTTGCTTCATCAGCCGCACGCGCCGGTTCACTTCGGCGCTGGCGGGGCCGACATCGATCGCATTGGCGAAAATGGAGCGCAGCGCCGCCGCATAGCGCGGCAACTGGTCGAACAGGAACGTTTTGACGCCGCCCGCTCGCTCCACGGCGGTGCGGAACGAGGCAAGGTCGCCGGGCGAAAGCAGCCGCTCGCCGGTGAGCAGGAACGGCATCATGTAGAGCAGGCGTGCGAAATTCTCGCGCTCGAACATGTCCTCGATCTGCTCCCACTTGCGCGCGGCCGCGTTGGCTTCGTCGTTGGACAATTTCGAGTTCTCAATCAGATCGCTCTTGATGATGTCGGCGCCCGACAACGGCGAGCCGCGTTTGTTCAGCGTGTTGAACACGGTTTGCGCGCTTCCCCGTTCGTCGGCGTCCACCGCGTTGAGCGTGCACGCGCGCGCGACGTAGGACATGAACGCGTCGAGCTCGCGGTCGTCGATGTCGCGCAATTCCGTTTCGATCGTGCGCGCCGCGCCGCACAACAAATCCTTGGAATCCACGCCAATTTCCGGGTGGCGCGCGAGTTCGGCCATCTTGCCCGGCTCTTGCACGAAACCCCGGAAGAAGTTGATGTCGTCCTCGCGCAACAGCAGACGCGGATTGTTCCCGTCCATCACGAGCTGCTGGTAGTATTTGGCGCGGCCCGGCAAACGGTCGCGCGTGTACGCCATCAGCATGGTCGTCGTCGCGAGCCGTTGTTGACCGTCGGAGATTTCGAGTTTGCCCTGCGGATTCTTCACCAACACGATCTGGCCAATGAAATAGAACGTCGCGCCGCGTTTGTAGGCGCGCCACAAATCCTGGATCAGCTCGCGCACTTCCCGCTCGCCCCATGTGTAGGGCCGCTGATAACGCGGGACTTTGAGCCCGCCCTTGCGTGTAAGAACCCCAGCGAGATTGAGAATTTGCGAGACAAGCCCAATCGGTGTTTCGCCAAATCCCATTCTCGCCTCCCCGTTTTTGATGCGGGATCGTTACCGCAGCGAAAGCAGAGCGCAATCGGCGGCGTGCGGGCGCCAGCGCTTCATCGCGCGGCGTCGCAGAAACGCCACGCCTTACGCAAGCGGCGTTATGGCGTAACCCGGCGCATCCGCGATGCATGCAAAATTGGAGAAGCCGCGCGCTTGGAATGCACGGAACAATGCGCGCGCAGCATCTGCATCTGTGAAGCCCGCGCGCGCGGCGTGCGCCGTTCCCGGCGTAGCGGCCGTGACATCCGCGACGCGGCGCGCAATCGCGGCGCCGGAGTCGAGCCACGTGCATGCACGCGGCGCAGCGGCTGCCAGCTCCTGCGTCAGCAAGGGAAAATGAGTGCATGCCAACGCCACAACGTCAACCGCGTTGTCGGCGAACAGCGCGTCGATCGCTTCATGAACGGCCGCCGGATCGAGCGCCTCCCCGCGCAGCTTCCTCTCCGCCGCTTCGACGAGCGCAGCCGAGCCGAAGCGAACGACGCGCTTGTCCGCTGCGAACCGGGCGATCAGGTCATCCGTGTAGGCGCGCTGCACGGTGGCGGGCGTTGCAAGCAGACCGATAACGCCGGTTTTCGTGAGCGCCGCCGCGGGCTTGATCGGCGGAACCACGCCAACGACAGGAATGGAGAGCGCCGCGCGCACGTCGGGCAGCACGATGGTAGAAGCAGTATTACACGCAACCACGACGGCGGCGGGCGCCCAAGCCTCGGTCATGCGCGCGAGCAGCAACGGCACGCGCTCGCGCAGCGCAGCGTCCGACTTCAAGCCGTAGGGCAGCCACGCATTGTCCGCGACATAGTCGAGCGACAGCTCATGTCCGGACGCAGCGATTGCATCGAAAACGGAGAGCCCGCCGACGCCGGAATCGAACACGAGGACGCGCTTTGCGGCGTTAACCATTTAGGCCGTTTGGGCTACGCAATGTGTTCCACCAAATATCTGATTTAGGCTGCGTTTCGCCAGTGTGCAAACGCACCGCACATTGCTGTGGAAACCGGCCGTTAACGGCGTTGGCGCGAATCATGTGTAGGTCTAGTGACGTCCGGTGGGGTTTTAGGTCAACGCGCCGCCAGAGTGCGTTCCAAAACTGCGGGGTCAACATGAACGCCATCGGCAAATCTTCCGTCGTCTTCGTGACTCTGTCCGGCCTGTTCTGGGGCGGGTGGGCGCTCGGCTCGCAAACGCCAGAGGGACAAGAAGCGCTGGCGCGCGCCTACGCGACGTACGCCGAACAACAAGCCGCGGCGAACGAAGATCTTTTCAGCACGACAGCGCTGCGCGCGATCGTGTGCGGCGGCACGAGCGTTGACCGCAGCGAATCCAAACCGTGCCTGGCGGTCGTGGCCGCTGGCCGCATGTTCATCGT
>JAEWNX010000128.1 GCA_023461135.1 Pseudomonadota bacterium | reverse complement strand
TCCCTGCCTTCATCACTGCCTCCGGCGCGGACCATATACCTCCCTGGCCCGCGGGGGCATGCATTCGCTAACGCACGGCGACGATTTGCGGCTGTTCGGCGAGACCCGCCAGCACGTGCGCAGCAGCGACGCCGAAATATGCGAAGACCGCGGCGATAAGAAGTGTGAGCCAGTGACGACGGAACATGAGGGGGGTCCTTTTGAGCCCTTCAACCCGCATGTGGCCTCGTCGTTCCGGCGCCGCCGCGACCGGCGTCACAGGCCTGCCTTGCAGGCGCGCATAACAAAACCGCCGGCGCATAACGCCGGCGGTTTGAAGTTTGCCTACGATCTCTGATCGCTAGTTCTTCGGATTATCATCCTGCAATCCGCGGGCGCCCAAATCGGGCGCCGGCTCGTGGCCGGGATAGGCATGCCCTTTCGCGAGCCGCGAATTCCACAGCCCGTAGACGAAATAGAGCAGGAAGCCGACCCCCAAATAGATGCTGAAGAAGTTGCGCGTCAGGTCGTGCGCCATCAGCGACATCAAGAGGAAGAAGCACATCACGGCGCCGAGAATCGGCGTGATCGGGAAGAGCGGCGTCTTGAACGGCCGGTTGATGTTCGGCCGCGCGTAGCGAAGGTAGATCACCGTCAGGCAGACAATCATGAAGGCCGCGAGCGTGCCGACATTGGTCAGGAAGGCGAGGTTGTCGAGGCTCATGAAGCCGCCGAAACCCATCGCCAACAGGCCGACCAGGATCGTGTTGATCCAGGGCGTCTTGAACTTCGGGTGCACGTTGGCGAACACCTGCGGAATGAGACCGTCCTTCGCCATCGTGTAGAAGATGCGCGTCTGCCCGTAGAGCAGCACCAGCATCACCGACGAAAGCCCCGCAAAGGCGCCAAGCTTCACCACGAACGCGAACCACGGCAATCCGATCTGGTCGACCGCAACAGCGATCGGCGCGGGATTGTTCAGTTGCTGGTACGGCACGATTCCCACCAGCACCGCGCAGGTGAGAATGTAGAGGATCGTGCAGACGACCAGCGAACCGAGGATGCCGATCGGCATGTCGCGGCCTGGGTTCTTGGACTCGGCGCCCGCCGTCGAGACCGCTTCAAAGCCGATATACGCAAAAAAGATCGTAGCCGCGGCGGTGATGATCCCGGGCACGCCATAAGCGCCGGTTTGCGCGCCTGTCAGCACGCCCCACAGGGCGCTGCCGATTTGAGACCAGATGCTCGTATCGGTTCCCGGTGGCGGGGCGGGCACTTGCTCGGGAATGAGCGGCGTCCAGTTTTCTGGGTTCACGAACGGCATGCCGATCACGATGAACGCGATGACGACCGCGACTTTGATGAAGACGATGACGTTGTTCACGAGAGCCGATTCTGAAATGCCGACGACCAGGAGCGATGTCACAGCGGCAAGGCCAAGCACCGCCGGGATGTTCGCAACGCCCGTTGCGATCACTGCGCCGGTGTCATGGTCGGTGACCGGAACCCCTGGCGCGGCCGTGAACTCGGGCGGGATCACGATCCCCAAATCCGATAACAGACTGATGGTGTAGCCTGACCAGCCGACCGCGACGGTCGACGCCGCCAGGCCGTATTCGAGCACGAGCAAAAGGCCCATCACCCAGGCGACCAGTTCGCCCATCGAAGCGTAGGAGTAGGAGTACGCCGAGCCGGAGACCGGGATCGCGGAGGCGAGTTCCGCGTAAGAGAGCGCGACCAACGCGCAGAGAACGCCGGTGATCACGAAGGAGATCATGATGGCGGGCCCGGCATAGTTCGCAGCGGCCTGGCCCGTCAGCACGAAGATGCCTGTGCCGATGATGCAGCCAATGCCGAGGAAGATAAGGTTCAGCGGCCCGAGCGTTTTCTTGAGTTCGCCTTGCGCATGCTCGGCGTGCATTTGTTCAACCGACTTGCGGATGAACAGGCGGCCGAGTCCGCTTGGACGCTTGGCGCCCCCCGCTAGATTTGTGTTAGCCACGTGCGATCCCCTCCCTGGGTCCGTTTGGGCGGGGAAGCTAACGGCGCAGTTAGGGGCGCACAAGCGCCGCCAGCCGCATTTAAGCGCCTGCGAGCGCTTCAGGCGCGGTCCAGCCGCGTCTCGCGCACGCAGCGAGCACAGTGTTGCGCAACAGGCACGCAATGGTCATGGGGCCTACGCCGCCTGGGGAGGGCGTGACGGCGCTCGCGACTTGAATCGCTTCCGCAAAGTTCACGTCGCCGACGAGTTTGGTCTTGCCTTCGCCCTTCTCAGGCGCGGGCACACGATTGGTGCCGACGTCGATGACGATGGCGCCAGGCCGTATCCAATCACCGCGCACCATCTCCGGCCGGCCGACGGCGGCGACAAGAATGTCCGCGCCGCGGCACACCATGCGCAGATCGCGGGTCTTCGAGTGCGCGATCGTCACCGTGCAGTTCTGCTCGAGAAAGAGCAGCGCCGCCGGCTTGCCGACCAGGATCGAGCGGCCAATTACCACGACGTTCGCGCCGCTCAGATCTGGCCGCTCCGTCTTCGCGAGAATCACGCACCCGACTGGCGTGCACGGCCTCAGGCCCGGCTTGCCGAGCGCCAGCTTGCCGGCGCTCGCTTCGGTGAGGCCGTCCACGTCCTTCAACGGATCGAGCGCGGCGAGCACGTTGGCCTCGCTGATGTGTTTGGGCAGCGGCAGTTGAACGAGGATGCCGTCGATGTCAGCATCGCGCGAAAGCGCGTCGACGCGGTCGATGATGTCGGCTTCGCTTGTGTCCTTGGGCAGCTTGATCTCGACCGAGCGCATTCCCGCTTCAATCGTCGCTTTGCCTTTTGAAGCCACATAAACGTGGCTTGCAGGATCGTCGCCGACCAACACGACAGCCAGCGCCGGCTGGCCTGGAAGCTGCTTCACAGCCGCGGCGACATTGGCGCGAACGCCTGCCGCGATGGCTTTGCCGTCGATTGTCCGTCCGCTCATGCCTTCTCCGAATCCTTGCACGGACCTCTAACATACTCCCGGATCGCCGGCGCCCCCGCCGACACGGCGGTCCGGGTTCAGTGCTGCTGGTATCGCGTCAGGAACGCCGCAAGCTCAGCCGCGCTCGCGCCTTCGATCTCCAGCGTCTTCAGTCGCGCCGTATGGCCGCGCGTGACGCTCACTTTGGACTTCGCAATGCCGAGCGCCTTGGCGATCAGCGCCTCCAGCGCGCGGTTCGCTTCGTTGTTCTCAGGCGCGGCGCGTACGCGCGCCTTCAGATACGAACCCTTGTCGTCGCCCGCCCGTCCCTCGATGCGGTCCGCGCCGCCCGAGGGCGTCAGACGCACTCGAAGCTTGCTCAGAGCACCGATCCTCCCCCGATCAACAGGAGATAGAGCCAAGCCAACAGCGGCCGCACCAGCAATTGCAGGATCAACAGCAGCACCAGGACGGACAGGTCGACGCCGGCGATGGGCGGGATAAGGCGGCGCAGGGGCCGGAGCAGGGGGTCGCAGATGCGGCTGGTGAACTCCCACACAGCGCGCACGAAATTGTTCCGCCGGCTGACGACATCGAAGGCGTAAAGCCAGGAGATGACGACATTGACGATGAGGATCACGATCAAAAGGCCGATGATCGCGTCCAGCAGGTTGAAGAGGATGCCGAGGAGCCCGCCTGTGTACATGCCCGTCCGTCTAGACTGCGCCGGACGGATTCGGCAACCAGTCACGGTCCGGTGTCAGGCCGCCCGTTGACGCTCCGTTCGCCCGCGCCCTATATCCGCGCGCCCGGCCATGACGCCGAGGGGCCCGTAGCTCAGCTGGGAGAGCGCCGCGTTCGCAATGCGGAGGTCAGGGGTTCGATCCCCCTCGGGTCCACCAGCCTTCGCGCTTCGCGCTACGGCTCGGTAAACCAGCCTCGTTCTTGGCCCATGTCTTCTTTCCCGCCTAGTGTGGGGCAGGAGCGGAGG
>JAEWNX010000127.1 GCA_023461135.1 Pseudomonadota bacterium | reverse complement strand
GGACTGGCTTCACCTGCGCGCACCCGCCGGCCAAGCTCGGCCGTCACGACTGTAGAGGATACAAGCGAACCCGCCGCCGCGCCCGCGAGCAGGCCGACATCTTCGCCCAGCACGCGCACCGCCACGTAGCCGGCGAACGACGCGCCGGCGACGAGGATGGTGAGAAGCCACAGCTCGCGCGGATTGATCGCGTCCCAAATGTCGATCGTGCGGTCCGGCAGCAGCGGCAACGCGATCGCCGTCGCCGCGAGGATCAGCAGCGCCGAACGCAGCTCCTTCCAAGTCAGCTTGTCGACCCATCCGTGGATGGATTGCTTGAACGCAAGCAGGCCAACCAGCGCGACGCCGGATGCGGCGGCGATCGTGACGTTGCCGACGACGGAATAAGCGCCCAGCGCGAACACCAACAGCGAGCCGATGGTGCCGGTGACGGAGATATCCTGATCGATCTCCGTTTCGCGCAACTTGAACAAGATCAGCGCCACTGCGAAGGCGGCGGTGAGAGCGGCGAACCCGATTTGTCCGATCGCCGGCAACATCGCCGCGGCGATGCCGCCCATCAGACCGATGATGGCGTGTGTCCGCACGCCGGCCGCCCGTTCGCCCTCGGCCGCGTCGCGATGCTTCCACTCGCGTTCGACGCCGACCAGGAAGCCGATGCCGAGCGCCAAGCCCAGGCGCTGGAAAAGGTCGAGGAGGACAGGGTCAGGCATTGTTCGTTATCGTGCGAGAGCGGGACCGCTGCGGCCATCCCGCGCGCTTGAGGGTTGAACGATTGCGCAGGTGTAATCCGCCCGGCTAAGTTCCCCAGTCTGGGGCGGACACACTAACGAATGGCGACGGCAGCCTATCTGGCCTTCGAGCCGGCGGACGAGGACGCGGCTCGGCAAGTCAGCGCGGAACTTGAGCGCAACGGCTGGAGCGTGACCCCCTCCAGCCCGGAACTGCGCGCGCAGGAGAAGCTCGCCGCCCTGGTTCAGGCTGTAGGCGAGGCGGGCGTCGTCATCGTGCTCGCCTCCCCCGCCGCGCAGGACAGCACTTGGCTCCAGCGGGAAGTGGCCGCCGCCCTCAATAATGGCCGCCCGGTGATCGTCGCTGAAACGGGGCAGCTTCCATCCTGGATTGACGCCACACTGGACACCACGGGCAGCATCGATCTGCGTCAGGGCGCTGACGGCGAAGCGTTGACGCAGATCGTCGAGCGCGCTCGCGCCGCCGCGGGACGGGGCCGTGTCGTGGCGATGCTCAACATCAAAGGCGGCGTCGGCAAGACGGTGCTGGCGGCCAACCTGTTCGCCGCCGCGCATCTCGCCGACAAGCGCTCGGTCAGCTTCATCGACCTCGATCCCCAACATAATCTGACGCAATATTTTCTCTCGCCCGGCGAGCGCAACCGCATCCGCGACCGCAATCACACGATCTACAACATCCTCAATCCGCGCGGCGACGCGAGCGCCAAGCGCGAGGACTTCGCGGCTATCGCCGTGCCGCTCAACCGCGCGCGCGGCAAGCAGCCGAACTTCGAGATCATTGCCGGCGACGAGCGTTTGTTCGAATTCACGCTGGATACGCGTTCCGATCGCGACAAGGCCGAAGCGTTCACCCGCTTCCGTGCGCTGGTGCAGGCGTTGCGCGCACGCTCCGACGTCGTGGTGATTGACGCCAATCCCTGCGCAACCTTTCTCACCCGGCTGGCGATCACCTGCGCCGACCATATCGTGGCGCCGGTGCGGCCGGAGAAATACTCGCTCACCGGTCTGAATATGCTGGAGAACGTCGTGCGCGAGGTCAGGGGAAGGCCATTGCGCCCGAACGAGTTTTCGGTGCTCCTGAACGGCGTGAACGATCGCACGCGATCCGGTGAAACAGGCGACGCCGATGCGCTGACGCGCGCGGAAATCCAGAACGCGCCATTTTTCACCTCCGCGCTGCTGCCCTTGGAGATCCCCTACTCCGCCGTGCTGCGCTCGGCGCCGATGGAGCGCTTTGCCGCCAATCCCATCAACGTCACCGCGATGATGCGGGTTGGCGGCCGGCCCGCGAAGGAAGCGTTGACACAAGCCGCAGCAGGCATTTTGCGCCGGGCGCTGAATTCATGAAGCTCAGCGACAACACCGCGAAGCTGCTGCGCCAAGCCCTGCGCGGACGTTCGCGCGCGGAACTTAAGCGCTTGTTCGCAGCCATCCGCACGCACGAGGACCGCGCGCTCCTCGCCGCGTTGGCGCCGCCGAGGAAGCGCGCTGCGAAGCGCAAGACCGACCCGCTGGTGCGCGATCTCGAGCGGACCCTGAAGCCGATCCTCGGCCCGGCCGCCGAGAAGGCCGACTTGCTTGTCGAGCATCTGGCCAAGAAGCATCGGCGCAAACTGGCGATCGAACCCAAAGGGCTGGCGGACGCCGCCCGCCAACTGCGGGGCAAGAAGCTGACGGACGATCAGATCCGCGCCGGCGCCAAGAGTTTGGTGGTCCATCTGGCCAAGCTCTACGGCGGACAGGAAACCGTCGTGTAACCCCGAGGCAGGGCTGGACGAACCTGCGGGCGCTCCCCAGGATTCCACCATGACCCGCTCCCTGTCCGGTTTCGATCTCACGCCCCCCAGCGCCGAGGAACGCGCGCGCCTCGAAGCAAGCCTCACGAACGAAGAGCGCGACGTGCTCCTGCACCACGGCACCGAGGCGCCGTTCTGCGGCGGGCTGCTCAATCAGAAGAAGCCCGGCGCCTATTGCTGCCGGCTGTGCGGGCTGCCGCTCTTTCGTCAGGAGACCAAGTTCGAGAGCGGCACCGGCTGGCCCAGCTTCTACGCGCCGATCGACCCCAAACACGTCCTCGGCATCGAAGATAATTCCTACGGCATGCGCCGCATCGAGACGCGGTGCGCGCGCTGCGACAGCCACCAGGGCCATATCTTCTCGGACGGGCCGCGGCCGACAGGTGTACGCTACTGCATCAATTCGGTGTCGCTCGCCTTCGTTGCCGAAGGCGAACCGCTGCCCGACCCGCTCGGGCGCGGCGATCGTCTCTAAGAGTAGAGCTTGGCCGAGCGTAGCTGTTCGATCAGCCGATCGAGGTCTCGCCGCATGGAATGGACGATCACGTCGTCCGCCTCGCCGTCACGGAAGGTCGAGAACGCACGCGACATCACTTTGCCGACAAGGAGGCTGGCTTCATTGGTGTCGTTCGTGAACTCGCGCGCCTTTTCGGCGAGCTCGCCCTGACGAGACAGTATAGCCGTCACAGATTGCGCCAAAGGCGCCTCCCTCTGTTACGGCCGATCAGCTCCCCCGATCCGAACGGCGTATCCAAAACGAACGATACCAGAGATTTCCCCAGATCGGAGAGGAAACTGCCGCCTCTCTCAACATTTTTAGGGCCGCGGCGGAAATGCGCCCGTTTGCAAGCGTTTGTTAAGCCTACGCGCGCGCAATGCGCCTCATATCTTGACGTGGTGACAGGTTCAGCGACGATGGCGCCAGCGTGACGAAGCCGTTTCCAACCAAGAACCTTCGGTTCTTCCTGACCGCGCCCTCGCCCTGCCCCTACCTGCCGGGCAAGCGCGAAAGGAAAGTGTTTACCGGTTTGGACGGGCTCGACGCCGAAACGCTGCATGAGGTGCTGACGCACGCGGGTTTCAGGCGCTCGCAGAACATCGCTTACCGTCCCTCGTGCGATGCGTGCGAAGCGTGCGTGTCGGCGCGCGTGCCGGCGGAACGTTTCGAGTTCACCCGCCGCTGGCGCAAGATCATGACCAAGAACGCCGACCTCGCGCGCAGCTTGCGCCGCGCGGAGGCGACTGAAGAGCAATTCTGGCTCCTGCGAAGCTATCTCAGTTCACGTCACGCCCACGGCGGCATGGCCGACATGACGCTGGGCGATTATGCGGCCATGGTCGAAGAGACGGCGGTCCGCACCCACGTCGTGGAGTATCGGCACACCGGCGGCCCCAAGAAGGGCCAACTCGCCGCGGCCGCGCTGGTTGACGTGCTCGGCGACGGCTTGAGCCTCGTCTATTCCTTCTTCGATCCGGAAGAACACAAGCGCAGCTTGGGCATCTACACCATCCTCGATCACATCCAGCAGGCCCGCGCGGCGGGCTACGCGCACGTCTATCTCGGCTACTGGATCCCGGGCTCCGAGAAGATGGACTACAAGGCGCACTTCCGCCCGCTTGAACTTCTGCTCAGCGGCGAGTGGCGCCCCTACGAACCCGTTCAATTCTGAGGCGCTTCGGGCTGTTGTTGCGTGAACGCGCAGGACTTGGCTTGACCTAGTTCGTAGATGCGCTGTCCGCGCATAATTTGCGGCATGACGGTCTGCATGCGCTGCGCCGTTTCCATCATCTGCGCCATGTTCTGGTTGGCTTGACGCTGATACTGCGCGTTCATCGCCTGCTGCTGCGCCATCTGCGCGTAGCCAAGACCTGGGATGAAGCTGCTGGCGATGCCCATGAACATGCTCGTCGCCATTTGCGCCCGGGCGCGCCCGGCAAGGGCATTCATCTGGTCTATCTGCTCCTGCGCGACTGCGCCGTTCGCCGCCATGACTTGCTGCACGGCCGGATCCTGCATGGTCGTCGCGATTTCGGTTTCCAGCTGCTCGCAAGTGAGAGCTTCGTCGCCCGGCCGGCTGGCCGCGGCTTGTGCGTCCGCCTGGGCTTGCTCCATCTGAGCGGCCATGGCCTCGTAATCCTGCGCGGCGGCGGGCGTCAGCGCCAGGGCTGCCGATATCGCGATCATCGAAACGAACGTGCGCATGCGGAACCCTCCCTAAGGGTGCGCGAAGTATCCGCCTCCGCGCGAGCGCCCGCAAGCGGGCGCGATTGTGTATATGG
>JAEWNX010000126.1 GCA_023461135.1 Pseudomonadota bacterium | reverse complement strand
GCTGAAGGGGGCGCGTATGGATCTCTGGCTCGATGATGAAATCGAGACGTCCTCCGATCCGCTGGACACGGTCGAGAATGTGATCGGCGCCGACGATCGGTTCATGTGCGAACGCGCGCAGGACGGCGACGTCCATTTCAGCTTCAAATGCGCGAGCGGCGAGACAGTCGGCTACTTCAGCTTCCGCCACGAACTGCCGGCGCTGTTGTTCACGCTGGGCTTTGATCTGCAGGCGCCGCGGTCGAGGCACACCGAAGCGGTGCAGCTTGCCGGGCTCATCAACGAAAATCTGTGGCTCGGCCATTTCGACGTATGGTCCGACGACGGCACCATCATCTTCCGCCACGCCATGCCGATGATCGGGCGCGACGAGATCTCGATTGGCGAAGTGCAGGCCATGCTTGCCGCTGCGCTCGACGCCGCCGAACGCTTCCAGCCGGCGTTCCACTTCCTCATTCTTGCCGGCATGACGGCCGAAGATGCGGCGAAGGCGGCATTGTTCGAAGTCAGCGGAGAAGCGTGAGCGGACTTGATTCTCCATCGATCGCCCTCGTTGGCGCCGGCGCGATGGGCGGCGCGCTGGTGCGCGGCTGGATCGAAGCCGTGCGCAAAGGCGGGGGACTGACGCTCACCGTCGTCGAGCCGAATTTCGATCCCCAGTTGGAGCGCGAACTGGAAGCCGTAGGCGCGGTTCTGAATCCCCCCGACGTCGGGCCCGTGGACGTGCTCGTGCTGGCCGTGAAGCCGCAGACTTTCTCCGCCGTCGTCGAGAGCGCGCGCCGTTTCGTCGGCGAGGACACGCGCGTGATGTCGATCATGGCTGGCGTAACGATCGAGAAGCTCTCCCGCGCACTCGGCGCCCAGCGCATCGTGCGCTGTGTGCCCAACACGCCGGCGCGGATCGGGCGCGGCGTCACGGCCTATGTCGCTTCGCCTGCGTGCACGGCGGACGATCGCCAACTGATTGAGCAATTGCTCCAACCGCTCGGCACAGTTGAGCCCATCGCGGCCGAGCGGTTGATGGATGTGATCGTCGCGGTGTCGGGTTCGGGCCCCGCCTATGTGTTTTTGCTCGCGGAAGTCCTCGCTGCCGCTGCGGAGCAGGAAGGACTGGATCGCGATACAGCCATGCGCTTGGCGAGCGGGACAGTCGCCGGGGCCGGCGCACTGATGCTGGAAACGGGCGAGCCGCCGAGCACGCTGCGCAAGCAGGTCACATCGGCCGGCGGCACGACGGAAGCGGCGCTCGACGTGCTCGCGGCGGCCGACGGCCTTGGACCCTTGCTGCGCCGCGCAGTGAGCGCCGCGGCACAGCGCTCCCGCGACCTCGGCAAAAGCTGAAATCTCAGGTCCAGTATTCGCTCACCCACGGACACTTTGCGATTACGCGTGGGTCCCATGGATTCACAGCGCCATGAAAGTTGACCAGCCGCGCGTCGGCGGGGAGCGCGCCTTCGTTCGGTAGAATATGCTTGTAGAAGGAATAGACCCCGTCATCGGGCGACCAGCACGCTTCTCCCGGCCCAAGGCAGGCTGAAATCCAGGCTTGGTCCGAGCCGAAATGGCGCTGAGCGCGCGCTTTGGCCGGACTCTCAACTGGATCGAACTCGGACCACACGCGCGACCGCGCGCCGGCGCGCATTAGCAGCATGGCGCCGGAATAAAATAACTGCGGATGCGCACTGCGCAAGATGACGAAATCTTCGGGCCTGTCCCACAGGGGCCTCAGGTCGCCCGTGATCACGCAATCGAGGTCGACCAACACGAAGCGATCGCCAATGAGCTGCGCGGCTTCCTGCGAGAATAGTTTCAGACGGCGATAGCAGCTCGGGAAGCTTGGTCCGTTTGGATTGGGGAGGTCCGCAAAATCCGGCCACAAGGGGACGTAACGGATGTCGGACGAAAGTCCTTCGGGGTCGTCCGTGACGCAAACAAACTCATGCGGCGCTGGATAAAACCGCGCCACCATGCGCGCCATTACGTTGACGTGCTCCGCTTCGAACCAGGTGTGATAGCCCGGCGCCGGCGCCCACTTGAACGTCACAACCCGCAACATGACGGGGCCTCCGTTGCTGGAGACTAGCAGTGGACGCTGGACGGTGCGAGACGCCTGTTACCGCAATGCCCGCTTCTCAGGCGGGCCTCGATTTGGCATGACGCAGCTGCGATGGGCGTCATCGATCTCGCGCCGGGCAGCAATACGCAGCGCGGCTTTTGGGGCTTGGATTTCCGGCTCGTGGACGGCTACGTCCACGTGAAGTCCACCGGCGTGCGGTTCAAGAACGACTGGCAGCTCTGGGCCGATATCGGGCGATGGTTCACCTATTATGTCTTCGTCCGGGTTCACGGCTTCTGGACCGGGCTCACGCGCCCACGCGGCCCGGCCATCTACTTCACGCCGCATCGCCCGCGCCCTTGGTACATCGTTTGGGCCGCGACGGTGTGGGGCGGGATGCGCTTTGCGCGGTCGCTGAAGGAGGCGGACGCCGCGTTCTACTTCGAAGACGCCACCATCGCCACGCCGCCGCCGGGGCGGCACGTGCGCGCGCTCAACTTTGGCGTGGGCGATGTGTCGAAGAGCAGGGTCGCCGAAATCATGGAGCGAGCCTTCGGCTACCCGCTCGCGATCGATCCGACGACGTTTGCCGGCGAGGCGGTGGAGAAAGGCGAAGGCAACGGGCTGCATGATGGGCGTCTCGTTGAGTGTCCGACAGCGCGACAGGCGGGCAAGAGCTACCAGCGCGTGATCAAGACCGAGGGCGAGGACGGCTGGGCGCATGATCTTCGCACGGCGTGCGTTGGACGGCGGCCCGTTGTCGTGTTCGTAAAGCAAAAGCCGGCCGCCGCGCGTTTCTCAATTCAGAACACGGGCGTTGTCGTGAAGGCGCCGGCGGATGTGTTCTCCGCTGACGAGATCGCCCAGCTCTGCCGCTTCTGCGAAGCGATGCAGTTGGATTGGGGTGGTCTCGACGTATTGCGCGAACACGAGAGTGGGAGACTCTACGTCGTTGATGTGAACAAGACAGACACCGGCCCCGCGGTTGTGCTCAGTTGGCGCGACCGCGCGCGCGCGACGACGTTGCTGGCGGATGCGCTGCGTGAGCAGGTGCAGGGCGCAACACAGGCGGGCGGTTCGGGTTAGCGTTTGACGGCCACGACACCGACGGCGGCGATGCGCTCGACACCGGCGTAGTCTTCGCGCTCCAGCTCTTCGCCGAACACGTCCGGATCGAGTTCGCGATAGCTTACCTCGAAGCCGCGCAGCGTCTCGTGCAGCACGGCTTTCAACCGGTCCTCGCC
>JAEWNX010000125.1 GCA_023461135.1 Pseudomonadota bacterium | reverse complement strand
CTCCCGCAGCAGCTCGACCGAGATTTCATCGAGCACGTTTTGCAGAGTCTCGCTGGACTGCGCAGCGTCCTGACGGGGCCAAAGCATCCAACCCGCCGCCGCCAACGCGACCACGCCTGCCGCGCCTCCGGCCATCATTATCGTGCGACGCGACACCGGCGAAGAAGCGAAGCGCTCAACGGGCTCCGGATGCTCGGGCGACATTGAGGGGCGCGGCGCGTGCGGAGCTCGGGGCGGCTCATCGGGCCGAATCTTGCGGCCCACCAAACGCTCGATCGGACGCACCAACTGCATCCATTGGTATGATCCAGCGTCGCCATCCCACGACGTCAGATCGACCGTGTGAATATTGTTGAATGGGACGGGAAGCCGAACGTGCTCCAGCGTGGCTGACACCAGCTTGCCGTCAGCGAGCCCGATCGAAGCTTCGGCCTTCACCCATTGGCTCGCCGTCGCCGCCTTGGACCATAAGACCACGACGGCCTTCGCTTCGTGAACCTTCTCATCGATGACGTCGGGAAAGTGCTGGCCGCCCTCCAATTCGGCATCGAACCACACAGTGAGGCCAAGTTCGCGCAGCCGGTTGGCAATGAGTTCACAGCGGTCGCGCTCGGAGCGGCGATAGCTGATGAAGACGTCGGTCATCTACTCCCCCGCCGCGAGGGATACGCCTTTTGTGGCGTCCTGAGCAATGCGTGCTCAGCGTTGGACGGGCGCGTCAGGGTCCCGCTTGGGCATGCCTTGGGGCGCGTCCGAGCGCGCGCGCTTCGGCGCCTTGGCCAAGAGCACCCGGCCCTCGGAGCGCGCCGTGGTGGCGTAAAGGCGCTTCACGGCTTCCATGAGCACAAGGCCACCCTGCGCAGGCCACACAAACTCGCCGACCCATTCGAACGCGTCGGCGGCGCGCACGAACGGCGTCCACGTCGAGGGCGGCGCATAAAGCGCGCGCGAAGACGCCACCGGTTCGAACATGGAATCGCTGAGCAGCGCCGCAAGTTGCGTGCGCGAGTACGGCCGCCCGTGACCAAAGGGCGTGGCGCCTGATTGCGCCCAGAAACTCCAGCGGTTGGCCGCAATCACGACGAGACGACCTTCCGGCGCCATCACACGCCAGGCTTCGCGCAGCAGCGTGTGAGGTTCGGTGGCTTCTTCAAGTGCATGCACCATCAGCACTCGGTCGAACACCGAGTCCATGAACGGAAGGCGCGCTTCGTCAGCGAGCGCCGTCGCGATAGCGCCGTCGGGCGGCCACGGTTCGGCGCCCTGTGCGGCGGGCATCATCGCCACCGCGCGGCGCGCGCTGGCGCGAAACGCGCCCAGATAAGGCGTGGGATAGCCCAGTCCGAGCACGTCGAGCCCGTCCGCGTGCGGCCACAGCGCCGTCAGACGCCGCGCGGCCGCGCGCCGGGCCGCGTCGCCCAAGGGCGACGCGTAAAACCGCTGCAGAGCCAAAACATCGACGCGCATAACGCAAAAGGGCTAAGCTAGGACATGCTTCAAATCCACCAATTCCCCTGCTTGTCGGACAATTACGGCTTCCTGGTGCATGAGCCGGAAAGCGGCGCGACCGCGACGGTCGATACGCCGGACGCCGAGGAAATTCTGCGGCAGGCGCGCGCCAAAGGGTGGCGCATTACCGATGTCTGGAACACGCATTGGCATCCTGACCACGCCGGCGGCAACGCCGCGATCAAGCGCGAGACTGGCGCAAGCGTAACGGGTCCGGCGGAGGTGGAGCGGATCGGACAAGCACCGGACCGGATTGTCCGCGAAGGCGACATCGTCATGCTTGGGAGCGCCAAGGCGCGCGTGCTCGACGTGGGCGGGCATACGTTGGGGCATATCGCCTATGTGTTCGACGGCGAGAAAACCGCGTTTGTCGGCGATGCGTTGTTTTCCATGGGGTGCGGACGTCTGTTCGAAGGCACGCCGGAGCAGATGTGGACGAGCCTCAGCAAGATCGCAGCGCTGCCGCGCGACACAACGCTCTATTGTGCGCACGAATATACCGAGGCGAACGCGCGCTTCGCCATGAGCATCGACGCCGGCAATCCCGAACTCCAGGCGCGGGTGGCGGAAGTGAAGCGCCTGCGCGGCGAAGGCAGGCCCACGGTGCCGATGACGCTCGACCTCGAACTGCGCACCAATCCGTTCTTGCGCGCGCCAATGCTGAAGCAGGCAATCGGCGCGTCGAACGATGTGGATGCGTTTGCGGAACTGAGACGCCGCAAGGACAGCTTCAAATAGAAGCTATTGCTCCGGGCCCTGCACTTGGCCTGTCACGATGTTGCGGATCGTGTTGGAGGACGGGCGGCCCGCATAGCCCATCTGCGGCGCGACCTGGATGAAGAGCTGATCGCCGCGCACGGCGGCGCGAGGCGCCGTGCCGATCGTGATCGTAACGCGCCGGACGGTGGTCATGGGCGCGGCGGCGAGCCCTTCGGCCGCCCGCTCGGCCGCGTCAACGACGACGCCAGCAGCCTGCGCCGACATTTGCGCCGGAACGGCGAACGTCACGGTCTGCCCGACGCTGCGGCGCGCGCGCGCCTGCAGATTGCGGAAGCGTTGTTGCATCTGGGCGAAGGCGATGGCTTCCGGCGTGAGCGGCGCAACGCGCGCCTCCTCCGACGCCGGCGAGCCGGTGCGCATGGCGCGCGTATAGACCGTGATGCTGCCTTGCGGCGTCACCCGCAGCATCACGTCGCCGTCCTCGGTTCGGTAGATTTCACCTCCGCCCGCGGCCATCACCGGCCGCAGGACGTGTACTTCTGGATCGCCCTCGAAACGGACGAGCGCGGCGCGACCGCCGGAGCGATCGAACACGAAGCGCACCGCGCCGTCTGGCGTCGCGTAACGGGTCGCGCCGGAGGAGGTCTGGTAAAGGCCCTGCACCGGCTGCGCCGGCGGCGGGTCGCCGCGCTCCTGAGCCTGCGCCAAGCCGGGCGTCGACAACGCTAGCGCAGCGGCGAAGGCCGCAGCACCGCGCCCAATCAGACTCGGCCCGCTGGAGTGGCTCATGGCGGCGGGAGGAGAGCGCTCCGAACAGGGCGCTTTTTTGGCCTGTTGCACGCACTCGGCGACAGTGTTGCGGCAAAGCCGCATTGTTTAGCCGTCTTTGCGCCGCTCACCTTTCGGCGCGAGGTCTGGATTCACCTTTGGCGCAGCGGCAAGCGATTGTTCGCGCGGAGGCTTTTCCAGCGCTTCGATCGGAGCAGCGCGCACGCGGCGCACGCGCGGACGGTCCTCGCGCGCCTCGGCGGACGGTGTGGAAAGAAGCGCGATCGGGGCGGCCCGGACTGTGTCAGCCGGCAATTCGGGCGGGATGCGCAGCACCACGCGCGTGCCGGATGTCGGTCCTATCGGCGTCGAAAGATCGCCCGCAACGCCCGCCGCGAAGGACAGCGTGCTGAGCACGAGCGCAGCGGCGACGACGCGGAAGAGATTCGAGGCCTTCAAGCCTCTTAGGGTTAACTGAGTCGCGCCCCACCGTCACGCCGGTCGGCGCGACGCTGGAGGCGTTCAGAGGGTCAGCGCAACGTCTCGCTGTCCAGATTGAGGTCCGAGACTGGGATGCGTTCGGCGTTGCGGCGCACGCGGCGCAGCCCGTCGTAGAAGTGCTGCGCATCGCCGACGACCACGACATCGGCGCGGGCCGGGTCGAAGTAACGCTGCGCGGCCGCACGCGCCTGGTCCGGCGTCACGGCGGTCACGTCCGAGACGTAGGTGCCGAGCCGTTCCGGCGGCAGACCGTAGAGCGCGAGCGTCGAGATCTGGCCGGCGAGGCCGGCGGTCGTCTCCACGCTGCGGCCGAACGAGCCGATCAGCACTGCCTTACGCGCGGTGAGTTCCGATTCCGGCACAGGCGTATCGCCGATGCGGTCGATCTCGGCGGCCATCAGTTCATAGACCTGCACCGCCGCGTCGTTGCGCGTTTGCGCCTGGGCGACGATCGGGCCAGGCGCCATGCGGGCCGAGAGGCTCGAATTGGCGCCGTACGAGAGACCGCGGCGAATGCGGATCTCGGTGTTGAGGCGCGCCGAGTAGCCGCCGCCGAGGACGTTGTTGGCGACGAGTAGCGGAAAGTAGTCCGCATCGGTGCGCGCCACGCCACGCAAGCCCATCGCCACCGCCGCCTGACCGGTCTGCGGCAGATCGACCACGATGGTGCGCGGTGCGGGCGCCGAAGCGCTCGCGTCGGGCCGCGCGGGCAAAGCGGATGCAGGGCGCGCCCAATCGCCGAAGTAACGTTCCGCCAGCGCGAAGCCCTCGTCCGCCGACACATCGCCGGTGATGACGAGCACGGCATTGTCCGGGCGCCAGTAGGTGGAGTGGAACGTGCTCATGTCGGCGCGGGTGATGGCGCCGAGGCTCGTGGGCGACGCCACTGCCCCGTATGGCGCATCTCCATAGATCGCGCGCGTCATGGCGAAGCCCGCAATCGACCCGGGCTGACTCAGCGCGACTTGCAGGCCATCGAGCGCCTGCGTGCGGGCGCGTTCCAGCTCTTCGTCGGCAAAGGCCGGGTTGCGCGCGACGTCGGCGAACACGGTGAAGGCTTCGGTGGCGCGATCCGACCGCGTTTGCAGCGAGACGGCCGAGGAATCCGAGCCCGAGCTCGCGCCGATGCTTGCGCCGAGCGATTCGATCGCGCTGGCGATTTGCGTGGCGCTGCGCGTGGTGGTGCCGCGCGTCAGCAGGTCGGCGGTCATGCCGGCGAGCCCGGCGCGGCCACGCGGATCGGCGCTGCCGCCTGAGGCGACGCGCAGATCGGCGCTGATCAGCGGCAAGGCGCGGTTGGGCGCAACGATCACGCGCATGCCGTTGGCGAGCGTGCGCTGCGATGTCGCCGGGATGCGCGCGTTGACGGGCGTCGCCGCCGCCGGCGGCGCTTCGCGCTGGCCTTCCGACGCGAGCGTGAACACCGGAATTTCCGACTGCGCGATATCCAGCGTGCGCGCCTGAATGGTGGGCGAAGTGGCGATCGTGTCGCCGGTGACGCCTTCCTGCTCGGGCAAGTAGCGCACGACAACGCGTTGCTGGTCGTTCAGGATCGAACGCGCGACGCGCTGGATGTCGGCCGGCGTCGTGCGCTGGATCGCGGCGAGGAGACGATCGGCGTAAGCGGCGTCGCCGTAGCGGATGACCGCGTCGGCAAGTTCGAACGCGCGGCCGTAAGCCGTTTCGCGACCCTGGATAGTCTGCGTGACGATCTCGTTCTTGGCTTCGTCGAGTTCGGCTTGCGTGACCGGCGCGTCGCGCACACGGGCGACTTCGGCGGCGAGGCTGCGCAGACCGTCGTCAGCCGATTGGCCGGCGGATAGGATTGCGATGAGCGAATAGGCGCCGGGGTCCTGCGTCGCTTCGAGATTGCTGAACACCGTGGTCGCGACTTGCTGCTCATAGACGAGCGATTGATACAGGCGCGAGGATTCCCCGTTCTGCAGGATCGCATCGAGCACCATCAGCGCCGGAAGATCGGCGCTGGTGGATTCGGGTTGCGGATAGGAAATCATCACGGCCGGCAACGGTACGTTCGGCGCATAGACCGTGTACTCGCGCGGGCCCGAACGTGCGGGTTCAGTGGGATAATCGCGCGGGATCGCGCGATCCGGGCGGGCGATATCCCCGAAGTATTCATCGACCCATTGATTGAGTTGCTCGGGATCGAAATTGCCGGAGACGACCAGCACCGCGTTGTCGGGACGATAATAAGTAGCGTGGAACGCGCGTACGTCCGCCACGGTGGCGGCGTCCAGGTCTTCGATCGAGCCGATGCCAGGGCGGCCGTACGGGTGTACGGCGAAGTTGGCCTGGTTCAGGTAGAAGTAGAACAGGCGGCCATACGGCGAGGCGAGCACACGCTGGCGCAGCTCTTCCTTCACCACGTCGCGCTCGGATTCGAAGCTCTCCTCGTTGACGACGAGCGAACCCATGCGGTCGGCCTCCGCCCACAGCACGCGGCGAAGGTGGTTGGCGGGGACAACTTCATAATAGTTGGTGAAGTCGTCGTAGGTGGAGGCGTTGTTGAAGCCGCCGACATCCTCGGTCAGCCGGTCGAAGAATTGCTCCGGCATGTTGCGCGTCGATTTGAACATGATGTGTTCGAAGAGGTGCGCGAAGCCCGAGCGGCCGACGGGATCGTCCACCGAGCCGACATCGTACCAGACCTGCACCGACACGTTCGCGGTGTTCGCGTCCGGCATCGAATAGACGCGCAAGCCGTTGTCCAGCGTGCGCATCGTGTATTGCAGCGGCGCGACTTCCAGCGCGCCCGAGCCGGCCTGCGGCGCGGACGACGTGGCGCACGCGACCAACGCAAAGGCGGCGGCCAGGAACGTGACTATTCTTCTCATCGGGACCCCCAAAGGTTTGGGGGCGGTCTTAGGCCGGAGGCGAAACAGGGGCTACATCTTTTGCGACGGAAGCTGCGGTCGGAAGGACGAATGGCGCGCCTTTTCGCACTGCCGCCGCTTACCCCGCCCGAGCAGGCCTGGGATCGTAGGCGAGAATCGGCGCGAGCCAGCGTTGCGCTGTCGCCACGTCCCAGCCCTTGCGCCGGGCGTAATCCTCTACCTGATCGCGATCGATTTTGCCGACGCCGAAGTACTCCGCTTGGGGATGCGCGAAGTAGAGGCCGGAGACGGAGGATGGCGGCGTCATCGCCATGCTCTCGGTGAGATCGATGCCGATGGTGCGCGCATCGAGGAGTTCGAAGATGGTGTGCTTCTCGGTGTGGTCGGGTTGCGCGGGATAGCCGGGCGCGGGACGGATGCCGCGGTACTTTTCCTCGATTTGCTCATCGGTCGTAAGCGTTTCGTCCGCGGCGTAGCCCCAGAGTTCGCGGCGGACTTTCGCGTGCATCGCTTCGGCGAAGGCTTCGGCGAGGCGGTCGCAGAGCGCTTGCGCGAGGATTGCTGAGTAATCGTCGTTGGCGCGCTTGAAGCGATGCGCGATCGCTTCTTCGCCGATGCCGGCGGTGACAGCGAAAGCGCCGACGTAGTCGCCCTGCGGTGCGATGAAATCGGCGAGCGCGAAATTGCCCTTGGCTTCGCCTTTATCCATTTGCTGGCGAAGCGTGTGGAGGCGCGCGCGTTCCTTGCCGCGCTTTTCGTCCGCGTAGAGCACGATGTCGTCGCCGTCGCGGTTCGCGGGCCAGAAG
>JAEWNX010000124.1 GCA_023461135.1 Pseudomonadota bacterium | reverse complement strand
ACATCAGACCGCACAGAGCTGAAGCGGGCGGGAGGTCCGCCCACGCCTCATTTTAACCTGTGCCCTTGCTGATCTGGCGCGATGGACTGGTCCAACTGCCGGGCGCGGCCTTCGCGCGCCCCGATTGTTTGTTCCATATACCACAGTTTACGGCGTTTCGGAAGCCGCCCCGCACTGCGAGAGCGCGCCAAGTTCAGTCGCCTCGACCAGGTTCTGGACTGAAGTATTTCTCGAATTTCCCCTTTTCATCACGGAACTCTTCATTATCCGGCGGCGGAGTTCCCTTCCGGGTGATGTTCGGCCAAATCTTGGAAAACTCGGTGTTTATCTTGAGCCACTTGCTGTCGGCTTCGTCGTGGCTGTCGGGCTTGATCGCATCCACGGGGCATTCCGGCTCGCAGACGCCGCAATCGATGCATTCGTCCGGGTGAATAACGAGGAAGTTTTCGCCCTCGTAGAAGCAGTCGACGGGGCAGACCTCGACGCAGTCCATCAATTTGCAACGCACGCATGCGTCAGTGACGATGTAAGTCATCGCGCCCGGTCCCGTATCCGCGCGGTTGACATGGCGGGGGCGGAAAGGAGCGTCAAGCGACCGCGTCTGCGTCAAGTTCGCTGTAGAGCTGGCGGGCCTCCGCGGCCGGCCCGCGGCGTGCGCCGAGGCGCTCTATGCGCAGGACTTTCACCGCGCCGCTGAGCGGCAGCAGCACCGCATCGCCGACCGTGACTTCCGCCGAAGCTTTGTCCAGAACGCGCGAGGCGCCGTCGCGCACTACGCGCACGCCGCCCTCGCTGACCAAGCGCGCGGCTGCGGCGCGCGTCTTCACGAAACGCGCGCGGAAGAGCCAGACATCTATGCGCTGGCGCGGCGCCTGGCCGGTCACGCGGTCGATCTCCGGCGGCGCGGCGGCGGACGCGTGTCTTGCGGCAGAAGATTGGCGAGCGCGGCGAAGGCGTTGTCCTCGGCGGGCGTCTCGTTGCGCTTGCGCTTGCGGCGTGCGCGGCGCCAGCGGGCGGGCGCACCTTCCGTTTCAGACGTGCGCTGATAGCCGAGCGCGCTGAGGATGCTCGGAAGGTCGCGCGGGGAGCGGCCTATGAGCCGCGCGAGCGCGGCGTCCTTAGGCAGCGGATCGGCGTCGATGGCATCGGCGAGGCGCTCGACGAGATCCAGGCGCACGGCAAAACGCCCGCACGCACGATAGCCGGCGGCTGCGATCTCACCCCAGGCGCGCGCACGGTCGAGCGGCAACGAGAGCGCGCCAGGTCTTGCTAGCAAGGCAACGTGGAGTTTGCCGGGATGGGCGCAGTGCCAAAGCACAGCCAGCGTCTGTGCTGCGCGCGGGCGCACCAGCTTTGGCATGAAGATGGTGTGCCGGCCGAGACGGACGCCATAGCGCGTCAGCGCTGACTGAGCCTGCTCGCTCATATGTTCAAGGTCTTCGTGTGTGCGATCGAGCGCACCGGCGTTTTCGATCAGGCGAAACGCAAGACCGCGGGCGTCGGGCGGAAGGCGTCCTTCCCGCCAGGCGGTTTCGAGCGCCACGAGCGGACGCAGATCTTCGGCAACGGCGCGTGCGAGCCAAAGCTCCAGGCGCTCGTGCGCGGATTCACGCTCGACGGCGGAGGCGTGCTCCGCGCCGATGAGTTCGAGACGCGGCTTCAGCACAGGCGCGCCGGGGACGAGGCGCGCGACCGGCGCGCCGTTCACGCGCACACGACCGTCGCGGCCGAGGGCGATGTTCACATCTTCAGAACGCGTGATGCCGGCGAGACGGCGAGACACTTCCGGACGCAGCGCGCGCAAAGCTGCGTTGCGCACGGCGCGGCCTTCGATGCCGGACGAGGTGCGCGGATCGGGCTTGAACTCAAGGCCCTCAAGACGGCCGACGAAATGGCCCTCGACCGTGACCTCGCCGTCTTCCGAGACACCGGCGAGCAGCGCTTCCTCGCGCTTGAGACCCTTAAGCAACGCGCTGGTGCGGCGATCGATAAAGCGCTGCGTCAGCGCCTCGTGCAGGGCGTCGGAGAGCTTGTCCTCGACGTCGCGCGTGCGGACGCGCCATTCCTCCGCGTCCTGGAGCCAATCGGGACGGCTGGCGGCGTAGGTCCAGGTGCGCACGTGCGCGAGGCGTGACTGCAGCGCGTCGAGATCGCCGGCGGTGCGGTCGAGTTTCTCGATTTCGGCGCCGACCCATTCGCTTGGAACGCGGCGTTTGGGACCGAGAATGAAGTTCGCGATCCGGCCCGCGAGACGGTTATGTTCCTCGGGCGAGACTTTGCGGAAGTCCGGCAACTGGCATGCGTCCCAAAGGCGTCGCACGTCTTCGGGGGAGCGCGCGCGATCGCGCAACGCTTCGTCGTCCATCAAGATGCGCAGCACGCGTTCGTCGTCGGCGCCCCGCACACGCAGGAGGCCGGGTTGAGTTGGAGGCTTTTCAAGTGAAGCCACCAACCTCTCGACGCTGCCGAATTGCAAGTCCGCGCTGCGCCATTGCACAGCTTCGATGGACTCGAACTCGTGCTGCTCCACACGCTCGACGATCTCTTCGTCGAAAGACTCGCATTCACCCGTCTCACCGAACTGGCCGTCGCTGGTGAAACGGCCGGCGCGGCCGGCGATCTGGGCGATTTCGTCGGGCCTGAGATCGCGCCAAGTGCGGCCGTCGAACTTGCGGCGCGACGCGAACGCGACATGGTCGACGTCCATGTTGAGGCCCATGCCGATCGCGTCGGTGGCGACGAGGAAGTCCACCTCCCCGCTTTGATAGAGTGCGACTTGCGCGTTGCGCGTGCGCGGAGAGAGAGCGCCCATCACGACAGCCGCGCCGCCGCGATGGCGACGTAGCAGTTCGGCGATGGCGTAAACTTCCTCCGCACTGAAGGCGACGACAGCGGAGCGCTTAGGAAGCTTGGTGATCTTGCGTGGGCCCGCGTATGCCAGCGTGGACATGCGCTCGCGCCGGATGATCTCGGCGTCGGGCAAGAGTTTGCGGATCATCGGCCGCATCGTGTCAGAGCCCAGCAGCATGGTTTCGCCGAAGCCGCGTGCGTGCAGCATGCGATCGGTGAAGACATGGCCGCGGTCGAGATCGCGGGCGACCTGGATTTCGTCGACTGCCAGGAATTCCACGGCGCGGTCGAGCGGCATGGCTTCGACGGTGCAGACGAAATAGCGCGCGGTCTCGGGTGCGATCTTCTCTTCGCCGGTGATGAGAGCCGCCGCCGCCTCGCCCTTGGCTTTCACCACCCGGTCGTAGACCTCGCGCGCCAGCAGGCGCAGCGGCAGGCCGATCATGCCCGAGGCATGGCCAAGCATGCGCTCAATGGCGAGGTGGGTCTTGCCGGTGTTGGTGGGTCCGAGAACCGCCCTGACGCGCGCGCGAGCAGCCATGTCGCGACGATGGGTCCCTGATACGGCCATTTCAAGCCAGCGCCCCAAGTAATCGAGGAGGAGTCTTTGGAGGAAAAGAACGGGAACGAATCACCGACGAATCACTTCGCTTGATTCGTTCCTTGCTCGTTCACGGCTAAGTCTTGTGGTTAATACTTAAGTAACACACAAGACTGGTTCTGGATTACCGCAGGCGCGTGCCGTTGACCGTGAGACGGCGCGCTTCGAGGCGGACGACGCCGACGCCATCGGTGGGCATTTCGATGGTGATTGGCGCCCACATGCCGCTGTCGGTCCTGGCGAACACGAAGCTCAGCGTGGCGGCCTCTTGGGGGTCGCTGAAGCCGGCGATTGGGCGGAATTGCACGCGGCAGCGCACGCCCGGGCCTTGATAGGCGCGCGAGTCGATATTCACATTGCCGTTCGGCGTCATGACGAAATCGAAGCGCGAGCGGCCGTCCATGTAGACGTGAAGCGTGCGCGCGCATGGATCGCCTTGCGCCGTGATCATCGCGGCGATGGCGGTAATTTGGTCGATCGTGCCGCGGCGCTGGGCCTGGGTAGCCGGCGGGTCGCCCATGTTCGGATTGCCCGGACTGGCTGTCGTGACGACGTCGTTGGCGCTGAAGGTCGCGCGGATCAGCCGGCCATTGGGGCGGTCATCGCGGCGCCGCCCGCCTTGGTGCTGGTATTGGGACGGCCGCAGCGCGCCGTCGGCCGCCACGGCGCCGTTGACTGAGTAATTGTAGTCCTGGCTGCGCCGGAGCGCCGCGCCCACCCAGCCCTTCATCTCGCGGCTGGCGGTGGCGGTGTAGGAGCTGCCGGTCTGGCGGAAGTTAAAGTTGAAATCGCCGGCCTCCACGCCCCGGGCATGGACCGTGTAAACACCGTCAAAGGTGCGGTTGCCCGTCTGTGCAGCGGCGGAGCCTCCAAGGCCCAAGCCAACGGCCAAAAGGGCGGCGGCGATAAACGATCTCATGGGAAACCTGGCTGCCTTACTGTGTCCTGCGGCGTCGCAAGGGGATATAGGCGCCCCGCCGTGATCCAGACATGAACCAAATGAGGCTCTTTAATGGAGGAGGCAGATCCCTTGCCTTGACCCTCCGAAGCCGTTGGCGTAAGCGTCCGCGCTTCAAATTTCCGCCTTTCGAAAGCGTACCCTCATGTCCCGCCGCTGCGAGCTGACCGGCGTCAACCGCCAAATCGGCCACAAGGTCAGCCACTCCAACATCAAGACCAAGCGCGAGTTCAAGCCGAACCTCGTGGACGTGACCTTGAGCAGCGATGCGCTGAACCGCTCCTACAAGCTGCGGGTGACGGCGGCGGCGCTGCGCAGCGTCGACCATCGCGGGGGCCTCGACGCGTTTCTGCTGAAGGCGAGCGAGAGCGATCTTTCCACGCGCGCGGCCAAAATCCGCCGCGACCTGAAGAAGAAGCTCGCGGAAACCGTCGCAGCCTAATCGTCTTCTGCTTCGACGACGTCGAACGCCAGCAACAGCGTGCGCTGACGGCGGCTGAAATTGTCGTCCGAGACGATGTAGAGGCGCACTGCGCCGTCTGGCGCGCGCACCGCCGAGATGGCTTCGAAATTGTCGAGCGGCATTGGCGGGGCGAGCGCACCCAGTTCCTCGACGTTCGAGATCGCGCCCTCAGCGTCAAACGTGAAACGCTTGATGCGCGCGCGCGGACCGATCACCGGCGCGAAGAAGCGCTCAAGCGCCACGTAACCGCCATCCGGCAAACGATCGAGCGAAGTGAGCGAGTAGCCCTCGGAGAGCGGATAACGCGCGCTTGGCGCGACGTTGGTCCGTGCGTCCAACCGCGTGCGCCAGATTGGCGTCGTTGCTTGCGGTCCGCCTTCGGCTCCAACGATCAGTTCGCCGTCTCCGGATGAGGTCAGCGCCTCAAGGCCGTTGTTGCTCGGCAGGCTGCTTGCCTCGGCCAGGCGGGGTCCGCTGATGGCCGGACCGAACGGACCGTCGCGGTTGAGGTCGTAAATTCGGATGGTTTGGGTCTGCTCGAAACTCACCGCGAAGCGTCCGTCCGTCAACTGCGCGAGGTCTTCGGAATCGCCGGCGGACTTGTTGGGGAACGGCTCGCCTTCTTCGTTGCGCATGAGCGCAGTGCGCCAGCCACGCACGTCGACAAGGTTGCTCGCGTCGTCCAGGACAATGCGCGCCTCAAACCAATCGCCGTTGTCGCTGATGGCGATCAGGCGCTCGTTCTCCAGCACCTCCATGCCGGAGAGGCCGCCGAACACGCGTTGCGCCGAGCTGAGTTCGACCCCGCCCCGAAAGCGCAACCGCCCGGCACGCTCGGCGCCGAACGCGATTGGCGCAGCCGTGACCTGGATGCTGCGCCATTGCTCCTCGATCGGCGGATCGGCGGCCGAACGGCTGCAACCGGCAAGCGCAAGCGAGAGCAGCAGCGCGGCGGCTGAAAGCCAGCGGCCCGATAACGGCGACGCCATCACGCGCTCGCGGTTGCGCGCTGACGCATCTCGCGTGGGCTGCGCGGCGGCGGGCGCTCCAAGGGCGCCGGCTCATCGAACAATTCCGCCAGCTTTTCGATCATCACGCCGCCGAGTTGCTCGGCATCCGTGATGGTGACGGCGCGGCGATAATAGCGCGTGACGTCATGACCGATGCCGATGGCGATGAGTTCCACCGGCGAACGCGTTTCGATCCAGTGGATTACCGCGCGCAGGTGGCGCTCGAGATAGTTGCCGGGATTTGCCGAGAGCGTGGAATCGTCCACCGGCGCGCCATCTGAGATCACCATCAGGATGCGTCGCTGTTCGGCGCGCCCCAGCAAGCGATCGTGCGCCCACAGAAGCGCCTCGCCGTCGATGTTCTCCTTCAGCAGCCCTTCGCGCATCATCAGGCCGAGGTTGCGGCGCGAGCGTCGCCATGGCGCATCAGCGGACTTGTAGATGACGTGACGAAGGTCGTTGAGGCGGCCGGGCTGGGGCGGACGGCCGGCCTTGAGCCAATCCTCTTTCGACAGCCCGCCCTTCCAGGCGCGCGTGGTGAAGCCGAGGATTTCCACCTTCACACCGCACCGCTCCAGCGTGCGCGCGAGAATGTCGGCGCAGAGCGCGGCGACCATGATGGGGCGGCCGCGCATCGAGCCGGAATTGTCGAGCAGAAGCGAGACCACCGTGTCCTTGAACGGCATGTCCTCTTCCTGCTTGAACGAAAGCGCCGCCATCGGATCGATGATCACGCGCGTAAGGCGCGCGGTGTCGAGGATGCCTTCTTCGAGGTCGAAGCTCCATGCGCGATTTTGCTTGGCGAGCAAGCGGCGCTGCAACCGGTTGGCCAGGCGTCCGACCACGCTCTGCAAAGGCTTCAGTTGCTGATCGAGATAGGTGCGCAACCGCGCCAGCTCTTCGGCGTCGCAAAGCTCCTCAGCGCCGATCTCTTCGTCATGCGCCTTGGTGAAGACCTTGTAGTTTGCGCTCGGATCTTCCGGCTCGTTGCGCGATCTCGGGCGGATCGGCCTTTCGCCGGGCTCTTCCTCTTCGGTCTCTTCAGTGTCCTCGCTGTCCGCGTCCGTTTCCACGGAAATGGTGCGGTCCGTCTCCATGTCGACGTCGCTTTGGACCATTTCCAACTCGGCGGCGTCCTGCTCCTGTTCGTCCTGGCCTTCGGCGTTGTCGGCCTGGGGCGGCGGGCTTTGCTCGCCTCCGGCCGAATCATCCTGATCGCTCTCGGCGCCAAACTCATCGCCAATGCCGAGCTCGGTCAGCACATCGCGTATGACGAGCGCAAAGTCGTGCTGATCACCGGCGGCGGCAGCGAGGCGATCGAGCGTGCCGCCGGCGTCGCGTTCGATGTCAGCGCGCCAAGCATTGACCAGCGCCTTGGCATTGTCAGGCGGGGCGAGCCCGGTGAGTCGCTCACGCACCATCAGCCCCAGCGCGTCCGCCAACGGCGCGACGGCGCGCTCGCGCATGCGCGAGGCGCCCCTGCGTTCGAGCGAATCCGTCAGCGCTGCGGCGAGATTGTTGGAGACGCCCTTCATCGCGTTGGCGCCCAGCGCCTGCACGCGCATGTCTTCGACGGCGTCGAACACCACCCGCGCCTCGGCGCCCTGCGGGCGCATGCGCGCATGCTCGCGGTCGTCGTGGTGCGCGAGACGCAGGGCGAGCGCGTCGGCCTGGCCGCGCAGGCGCTCGGCTTCAGGTTCGGAAATCACGCGCGGCGGATGCGGCAGCACGATCTTGCCCGGCGAGATGCGCGGGCCTTCGGCCCCGAACGTCACCTCGAGCTCCTCCTCCGCGCCCGCCAGTGCGCGCGTGGATTGCGCGAGGGCGCGCTTAAAGAGCTCGGTCGGGGTTTCCTTGGCAGCCACAGGCGGAACATAGCGGCGGGCAAGCGCCCCGCAATGCTCCCCAGGCCAATTCGCGGCGATCAGACGCCGGCGGCCCGCGCGCGGTCCCGATTGATGACGATCTGCACCTTGTCGCGCGTCACCTGTTCAGCGATCGCGTCGCCCACGCTGAGCGTATTGTAGCGATACCACTGGTCCTTCAGTTGCGAGGTCGCCACGATCGAGAACGGCTTGCGCATCACCAGCCCGTACACCACCGCGACGAAACCGAACGTGAGCGCCGACAAGTGCAGCCAGGTGATCAGCACCGGCGTGTGCGCATTCGGCAGTCCGGCCAGAAACCCGGCCGCGGCGCCGATGAGGCCCAGCATCGCCGCGCAGATGAAAATGCCCAGCGCGCGGTAAAGCGTTGTGTTGCGCCGAATCTGGAACATCACGTTGCGCGTGAACATCTCTTCGAGGAACTGGCGCACGCCGATCCAGTGATAGGTCAGCGTCCAGGACGAGGCCAGCTTGCGCAGTTCGTCCTTCTGCGTGTCGGCGAGCTGCGTTTCGGCCTGCATCGCTTCGCGTTGCGCGACACGGAAGACGTTGTTCAGCCGTGCGAATTCCGTGGTGATGAACACATTGAGGCTGAGTGCGTTGGCGCGCTGGATATGGCTGTAGGAGAACCAGTACACCAAGGATGTGAAAAACACCGCCGCGCCGAGCGCGACGCCCAGGAAAATGGCCTCTGTCGCGAAAACCTGGGCGCCTTCCAAAGTCCACACCGGCGTATCACGGATCAGCAGGTTGAATGGGTCGAACACCAGCAAGCTGGCGTGCAGGATCAGCACAAGGGCGAGCACCATCGGCGCCATTTCGCAGTAGAGCGTACAGGTATTGCCGTTGGTGAGCTTACGCGCGCGATCGAGCGTTCCGATGAACTGATCTTCGGCGCCGTCATTGTCGAAGCGCGTCACTTCATCGATGTAACGGCCCTCTACTTCTTCGTAGAAAATGTCGTCGGGCGGAAACAGATCGGCGGAGTGCTTGTAAAATTTCTGCGCTCGCTCAGCCATCACGATCGCCATTTCGACGTCGTTGGGCCCGATGGGCGGTTCATCGC